>DATGXM010000217.1:0-17642 GCA_035298985.1 Azonexus sp.
GTTCAGCTTACCCACATCCCCATTGGCCGGCGTGCCGCTGAATGTGGCGGTAGCCGCATCGAAGGTCAGCCAGCTTGGCAGTGCTGTACCGTCCGCCAGCGTGGCGCTGTAACTCAGCGTGTCGCCATGGATGAAGTCCACATCGTTGAAGGTCCCTGCCGGGACTGTGAAGCTGAAGGCAGTATCCTGCAGCGTGCCCTGATCGAGCAGCGCCACGCTCACCGTCGGTGCATCGTTGATGTTGGCGACATTGAGGTTGAATGCGCTGGAGGCGCCCAGGCCGCCCGTATCGGTTGCCATTACCACAACACTCAGACTGCCCACGTCACCGTTGCCCGGCGTACCGCTGAAGGTCTGGGTGGTAGCATCGAAGGTCAGCCAGCTTGGCAGTGCCGTGCCGTCCGCCAGCGTGGCGCTGTAGCTCAGCGTGTCGCCATGGATAAAGTCCACGTCGTTGAAGGCCCCTGCCGGAACTGTGAAGCTGAAAGCTGCATCCTGCAGCGTGGCCTGATCGGCAAGTGTCATGCTCACCGTCGGCGCATCGTTGACGTTGGCGACATCGATGGCGAAAGTACTGCTGGCGGACAGGCCGCCGGTGTCGGTGGCCGTGACCGTTACGCTGTAGCTACCCACATCCCAGTTGCCCGGCGTGCCTCCGAAGGTCTGGGTGGCTGCATCGAAGATGAGCCAGCTTGGGAGTGCCGTGCCATCTGCCATGGTGGCGCGGTAGCTCAGCGTGTCGCCATGGATGAAGTCCACATCGTTGAAGGTCCCTGCCGGGACTGTGAAGCTGAAGGCAGTATCCTGCAGCGTGCCCTGATCGAGCAGCGCCATGTTCACCGTCGGCGCATCGTTGACGTTGGCGACATCGACGGCGAAGGTGCTGCTGACCGACAAGCCGCCGGTGTCGGTGGCAGTGACCGTTACGCTGTAATTGCCGACATCCCAGTTGCCCGGCGTGCCGCTGAAGGTCTGGGTGGCTGCATCGAAGGTGAGCCAACTCGGCAGTGCCGTGCCATCTGCCATGGTGGCACTGTAGGTCAGCACGTCGCGATGGATGAAGTCCACATCGTTGAAGGTCCCTGCCGGAACGGAAAAGCTGAAGGCGGCATCCTGCAACGTGCCCTGATCGAGAAGCGCCATATTCATCGTCGGTACGTCGTTGACGTTGGCGACATCGACAGCGAAAGTGCTGCTGGCGGACAGGCCGCCGGTATCGGTAGCAGTGACCGTTACGCTGTAATTGCCGACGTCCCAGTTGCCAGGCGTACCGCTGAAGGTCTGAGTGGCGGCATCGAAAGTGAGCCAGCCCGGCAGCACTCTGCCATCGGACAGCGTGGCGCTATAGGTCAGTACGTCGCCGTTGTCGATATCGGTGAAGGTGACCACTGGAACGGTGAAACTGAACGGCGCGTCTTCGTTGGTCTGCTGGCCTGTGATCAGACTTGCCACGACCGGGGCATCATTGGCGCCATTGATGGACACCGTCAATGTGGCTGGGGTGATGGCGATGCCGTCGGTTGCCTGATAAGCGAAGGTCTCGGTCACGCTCTGCCCTGCCATGAGCCCCTGCACTACGGCGCTGGCGTTGTCCAGCGTGTAGAGATAGCTGCCGTCCGCGTTCAGCACCAGGCTACCGTAGCTGCCTTGCAGCATGCCCGCATTAGTGACGCTCAATACGGTACCCTGATCCACGTCGGTGTCGTTGGCCAGTACGTTGCCGGTGGCAACGAGGGCGGCATCTTCCAACACCGCAGCGGCATCGTTTGCCGTGACCGGCCCGTCGTTCACTCCGGTGATAGTCATGGTGACGGTGGCCGTGCTGGTCGCTCCTGCCATGTCACTCACGGTGTAGCTGAAGGTATCGGTGGCGGTCTGGCCTTGGCCCAGCGACTGGAACAGGGCCCCCGCATCGTATTGCACCGCACCGTTCATCAACGATACCGCCGCGCCGGAGGCAGCCTGCGATACGCCGACGATACTGAGCACGTCGCCGTGGATGAAGTCCGGATCGGTATCGTTGGACAGCAAGATCGCGGCATCGAGCAGTACCGCGCCGCCATCTTCGGTCGCCGCTCCAGTATCGGCATTGGCCGTCGAAGTATCGTTGACGTTGGCGACATGAAGACTGAATGCGCTGGATGCGCTCAGTCCGCCCGTATCGGTTGCCGTCACCAAGACGTTCAGGTTACCTACGTTCAGATTGTCCGGTGTACCGCTGAAGGTGCCGGTCGCCGCATCGAAGCTCAGCCAGTTCGGGAGTGCCGTGCCGTCCGCCAGCGTGGCGCTGTAGGTCAGCACGTCGCCGTTGTCGATGTCGGTGAAGGTGCCTGTCGGAACAGTAAAGCTGAACGGGGAGTCTTCATTCGATTGCTGGCCAGCAATCGGTACGGCAACCACTGGCGCATCATTCACTCCAATAATGGTGACATCCACCGAAGCGGTCGAGGTCAAGCCTGCCGCATCGCTCGCCGTGTAGGTGAAGCTGTCACTGGCCGTCTGGCCTGCGCCCAGGGACTGGTAGAGGTCGCCAATATCAAGCACCAAGTCACCGGCCACATCCTGAGAAACGGTATTGCCCAGCGCCGAAACAGCGTCGAAGCCGGTAAGCGTGAGCGTATCGCCGACATCCGGGTCGGTATCGTTCGCCAACAGATCCGCGGCGGCAATAGTTGCCTGAGCAGTATCTTCACTCACGCTCGCGGTGTCAGCTGAAGCCAAAGGTGCGACATTCAACTGTCCATTGCTGGTGACGGTAAGCACAAAATTCGTAGTCGCAGAAAGTCCGCCGGTATCTGTAGCCGTCACCGCGACATTCAGAATGCCTGCGTCGCCGCTTCCCGGTGTGCCGCTGAAGGTACCAGTCGTGGCTTCGAACGTCAGCCAGGCAGGTAATGGCGAGCCATCGGACAGGGTCGCGCTGAATGTCAGACGGTCTCCATGAATGATATCCTCATCGCCAAATACAATGCTCCCTGCCCCCATTGATAGCTTGGTCAAGGCTTGGCTCGCCGTACCAAATGCACTATCACTCAACTGCGTGCGCACTTCAGCCACGGTCAATCCGTCCAGATTGCCACTCTTGCCGTACAGATAAGCCATGTCACCACCGATGGCTGCGACATCCGAACCACCCAAGTAAAAACTTCCCAAATGCGGTGCGAGTTGCCAGGTAGTAATGGTCTGGTCGATAGCCAATTCCGCCTCGAACTGATTGGCAAGCCCCACAAAATCGAACTGCTGGATGCGTTTGTTCAGCAGTGGATCCGTCGAGGTACTGTCATACCCGACCATTCCTTCTGCCATCATCTGCAGAGTACTGATATTTTTATTGTCCAACCATAAAGTATCGAACCAGTTGCGGAAGGTAATGGATTCCCCATTACCCGTGTTCAGAATCAGGTTGTTCCAGTCTCGGCTGAATGAGAGATCCGCATACTCAATGCCCCCCCCCAGCGAAATCGTATCGGCACGCTGCCCGACAGGCCCTTCGTTTGTAGAATATGAATTTAGCGTATCGACCCCATCGCCGCGATTGAACAGGATTACGTCATTACCATCATCCGCGGAGAGAAAATCATTTCCTTGTCCACCGATTATCAGGTCGTTCGCAATCGATGATTCAAGGTAGTCATCTCCAGCTCCGCCATCCAGCAAATCGTTGGCGGTATCGCTGTAATTGCTGTCGGCATAAATATCGTCCATACCATCCCCGCCCAAAAGGATGTCGCTACCGCCATCGCCTTCAATCCAATCGTTGCCTGAGCCGGCATGAACGGTATCGTCTCCGATACCGGCTCGCAAACTATCGTGCCCAGCCCCCCCGATGACAGTATCGTTACCCTCTGCTGACTGGACATAATCATCACCTGCGAGCCCGTGAATGGTGTCGTTGCCTGCCGTACCCGTGAGCCAATCGTTGGCCGTGGAAGGCGTCAGCGGGGCCATGGCCATGAGGTCGTTGACTCCCCATACCGTACCATCCGCAAAAACCACCTGTTCGACCTTCCATGAGTCTGACCACAGCCAGGATCCCAACGTCAGACTATCCCCCGTACCGTTAATGGAAAGCACCAAACTGCTGTCATCCTGGGTAACGGTAATATCGGAAGGTGAAATACCAGCAGCCAACTGCACCACATCGAATGGCGAATTATCCCAATCGTCGATGTAAACGTTGCCATCTCCGCGCGCGAAAGCATAGGCATCGTTCACACCAGTGCCATACATCCATTTGCTGAAATTCGTCCATACGCGATCCGGCGTGCCAGCATCCGTTGCATCACCCGGGAACGGACTCGTGACCGGCTGCCCCGGCAGTGCAAAGCTGAATGCATTACCCTCCATTGCCGTCTGGTTATCCAGCGAAGCAACCACTACCGGGGCATCGTTTACGTTCAACACATCAAGCAGGAAAGTGCTGCTTAGAAGCTGGCCCATAGAGCCTGTCGCCGTGACGGTAACGCTGATACTCCCGACATCGCCGTTGGCCGGCGTACCGCTGAATGTTCCGGTCGACGGATCGAAACTGAGCCAGCCCGGCAATGCCGAACCATCTGCCAAGTTGGCGGAATAGGTTATGCCCGAATCGGGCTTCAAAATAGCGCCGATCGTCATCCGGTCGGTAATCGCCCATTCATCCCACACGGTGCCATCGGCAAACTGGATGGTCTGCACGGAGAAATTGCCAGGTTCGCCAATACAGATGCTATCGCCGCCACCCGCATCAAGGTAAACCTTGCCGATTTCCGGATCGAACTTGACGGCAACAGCCGCCATATCTATCCCGGCTCCCAGACGCAATACATTGTTTTCGATCACCAGTTGCTGCCGATCCCAATAGAACGAAACATCTTCGATGGTATCGGCGCCATCGCCGCGATTGAACACATAGGAATCATTCCCCGTGCCGCCGCGCAGCACGTCGTTTCCTTTTCCGCCCATGATCGTATCGTCGCCGGACAGCCCGTCAATCCGGTCGCTCACTGCTGTACCATGGACGATATCGGTTGATTCCGTTCCCATGATATCGATGCCGGCAGACAACACTTGGTCTATGCCTAATACCGTGCCATCCGAGAACTTGAAATTGCGGATCGCACAAGTTCCCTGTGGATCAGCTGGATCGAACCCGTCAATATTGAGTATCACGCCATTGTCGAACTGAACACTCAAACTTCCGCCAACCATGCTGAGCGTAAAGGGAGCTTTGCTGTTCTCCGATGCAACCATCGAAAACGGCGCATCCTCGTAGGTCACAACATCGAGTTGGGTCGCGGAATATGCCCAGCTCAGCTCCACCGAGTTCGAGTTGCCGGGCCCTGCCGCATCAATGATCGTGTGCTCGGAAGACAGATCGCTGATCGAGAAAGTGTCGTTTCCGGGTGTGCCCAGCAGCACAGAATTATTCGGGTCGGCCACAATCGTGTTCTGTGCCCGTGCCAGCAAGTCCGCATAGCTCCATGCGGTTCCGTCGGCGAATTCGATGCGGATGCGCGGGGCATCGCTGGGGCTTTCGGAAGCGTAGTTGCCGGGCATGGCGCCCAGAACCGTAACGGAATCGCCCAAATTGCCATACGCGATGCGCATGTCGTGAACTTCGGCCCCTGCCGGGTCCAGGCTGCGCAGCAACTCGATTTTTACCGAAGCCGGATCGACATCCGGGCCGAACACCAGGGTCGAAGCATCGGCATACGAATCCACATTGACGGTGTCTTGTCCGTCTCCCTGCCTGAACAACACGGTATCCGAATTGCTGCCCAAGTTGATGACATCGTCGCCGCCACCGCCGACAATGAAATTCGCATCTCCGCCATCAGAGATCGTGTCCGCGCCATTCGTCCCGACGATCAAATTGCTATTCCAGCCTGCGAAATCTCTCCCGACATCCGACGGAGCTTGCAAAACCAGCCCTCCCTGCCGTGCCAGCAAATCGGCGAACGTCAGCACGGCGCCGTCGCTGAAGCTGAAGCGCTCGATAACGCCCATCTCCCCATCCAGGATGGAAATCGAATCGCCGTTTGCGCCGACATTCAGGACGAATGGCGTTGCAGCAGCCGGATCGTATTGCCAAACCAGATCTTGCGCCGTGATGCCGGAGCCGAATGCGATTTCGTCCACTCCGCCGAAATCTGCGATCACATCCTTGCCGTCGCCCGCATTGAAGACATAGGTGTCGTTCTGCATGCCGCCCAGCATCGTGTCGTCGCCCACCCCGCCATCGAACGTGGCGGCCAGCCCCGTGCCGTCCAGCACACGGTGCGGCCCGTACGTCTGCGACTGAAGAACCCATGCCGACCCATTCCATATCGTGTAGTCATAGGTCCATGCGCTGTCATTGCTGTCGCTCACGCTTCCGCCGCCTTGCAAGGCAAACAACTCCTGCCATGAATATTCCGAACCGTCGGCAAACCGAAATTTCTCGATAGCCCCCTTGCCGGACATCACCTGTATCGCATCGCCCTGTGAACCGATCCGGATGTCCATTACCTGGCGCTGGCGGTCGCCAAACATCATGTCCGCATTGGGATCGGGGAACACAGGAGGATTCCAGTTCCTGTCCTGGCTGATCACTCGCAACGACAGATTCAACATCTGCGCCGTAATGCCGCTGCCGAACTCCAGCGTGTCGCCGCCTTTCACTGCTGCCATCGACGACAATTCGTATATCTGATCGACGCCATCGCCCGCGTTGAGGCGGTACACATCCTCGCCGGTGCCGCCAATCAAGATGTCGTTGCCCTGCCCCCCCTCCAGAGTATCGTTGTAGATGCTGCCGACGAGAGTTTCATTTGCCGCAGTACCGACCACCGGCTGGTCGGCAACACTCTGCGCGATGCCGGACAAGTCGAACGTCGTCCCATCGTCGAACTGCAAACTATTGACGGTTGAGCCCCCGGCAAACCAGTTCTCCAGCACGACCGCATCCATCCCGTTCGGCAATGCGATACGCAAGCCCACGCCAGCCTTGCCGAACGACAAATCGGCCTGCGCGATACCTGGACCGAAACGCAGCACATCCGTACCTGCGTTATCGGCGATCCGATCCATTCCGGCCCCCACGGAGAACAGGTAGGTATCGTTACCCGTACCGCCAAGCAATATGTCGTCGCCCATATCGCCCTGCAACACATCGTTGCCTTCGCGGCCATACAGAACATCGTTGCCATCGCCGCCCTGCAGGGTGTCGTCACCCGCATCGCCGGAAAGCGTATCGTTGCCCGTCCCGCCATTCTCAAGGTCGTTGCCCCCGCCGCCGACAAGCACATCGTCGCCGCCCAGTCCCTGCATGTTGTCGTTCAGGTTGGTGCCGTACAGCGTATCGTTGGCGTTCGTCCACCAATCCCACCAGGGTGCATCAGCCCCGATCACATCCACGCTGAACTGGCTGAGCAACTGCTGCGCGGTCAACACCGAGCCATCGGCCAGTTCGAAACGCTGAACCGGGCATGTAACCGCCGCGTTATCGGCAGTTATGCCGGCAATGCGCAGGCTCCCGCCGTCCGCGAAATGCAGAACCAAATCGCCCGTTGCACCTCCCCGATACTCGATGGACTGGACATCTGCACCGCCCCCCAGACGAATCGTATTGACTTGGGCCTCACGCATCGCATCAAACACAACATCGGTCCCATCGCCCATATTGTAGACATACACATCGCTGCCTTCACCGCCGGACAAGAAGTCGTCGCCCGTGCCGCCCGTCAGCACATCGTCGCCGTAATTCGCATTCAGCGTATCGTTCCCCATGCCGCCGTCGAGCGTATCGTCGCGCTGTCCGCCGACGAGCACATCGTTGCCGTCCAGGCCGGACATGCGGTTCTGCTGAGACATCGCCCCGATCAAGTTTTCATCCGCCGCATTGCCTTCGACCAAAAAACCGCTTTGGTCGAGGAACTGGCGCAAATCCACCTTGCTGCCGTCCGCGAAACCGACCGTACCGATGAACAGCGACAAAGACGACTGCGCAGTGTTATAACGCCCAACCAAGACGCTGTCCCCGCCCCCGAAATCCAGACGCACGTCCCCCGTCGTTCCGTTCAGGCGGGGAACGATCATGCCTGCCGTAATCCCCGTGCCCAACGCCAAGACATTCGCTTCCCACGAATTATCCAGAATCGTGTCCGCGCCATCGCCCAGGTTGAAGACATAGGTATCCCGCCCGCTGCCGCCGTCGAGCACATCATTGCCCGCCCCGCCGGCAAGAATGTCATCTCCCCCATTACCAATCAGCGTGTCGTCGCCTGCGCCACCGTTGATGCGATCCTTCAAATTTTTCACATCCGCACCGACCAACACATCCGCGACATTCGTACCATCGACCACCAGTTCATGCTGTCCAAGCAATGTCTTGAGCGATACCTCGCTGCCATCCGCAAAGCGCAGAGTCTGGATGGATAATGCATCCACCTCGCCAATATTAATGCTGTCGCCACTGCCCAGATCTATCGTAATAGTATTGCTGGCGCTATCGTAACGAGGAGTGATCGTGTCGGCGCCAATACCTGCACCGAAGTCCAGGACATTGCTAACGAAGTCCCGCCTTTCGCCATTGCGATAATAGTAGTCCCATGAGGAGGCATAGTAGATGCCTGGTTCGCCGCTATCGTTAATTGTGTCCGCGCCGTCGCCACGATTGTAGATGTAGGTGTCGCTTCCCGCCCCCCCTACCAACACATCGCTACCAGCCCCTCCCTGCAAGATATCGTTGCCCGCGCCGCCATCGAGCACATCGTTGCCCACCCCACCATCGAGCGTGTCGTTGCCCGCCAATCCTTGCAATACATCATCGCCCCCCAATCCCATCAACCGGTCACCAAACTGGAGCGAATTACTGCCCGTAAGGATGTCACCTGTCTCAGAGCCAACTTGTTCCAACATTTGCGTAGCAAACAAACTTCCCACACTAAGCGTGCTGCCATCTGCAAACTTCAATGTCTGTATTGCCAAACTCGACACCGGTCCTATGTCTATCATGTCGCCGTTGCCG
Organism: Azonexus sp.; assembly: GCA_035298985.1. Classification (GTDB taxonomy): domain Bacteria; phylum Pseudomonadota; class Gammaproteobacteria; order Burkholderiales; family Rhodocyclaceae; genus Azonexus. The sequence continues at coordinate 8,990 of DATGXM010000217.1, forward strand.
AGATCGATCATGGCATGCTCGCTTGCACTATCGTAGCGGGGAATCAAGTCGGCTGCGGTAATGCCCGCACCAAACCGTAAAATGTTGTTAGCAAACCACCCGCTGTCCACGATGGTGTCCGCGCCGTCTCCTCGCTGATAAAAGTACGTATCGTTTCCGGTATCACCCCTCAAGATATCGTTGCCCCGGCCCCCTTGCAGGGAGTCCGAACCCCATCCGCCGCCCAGCGTATCATTGCCATTTCCGCCCCACAGCACGTCGTTGCCATACCCGCCGTCCATGGTGCTGCCGCCATCCTTCGCGATCAGCACGTCGTCCCGCTGGGTACCGGTGAGGTCCATTGACAGGCCCATCTGTATCCCGCCGCTTGTGCCGCCGGCGTGTCCGCTACCGCTGGACAGGAACGCGCCTTGCCCATCCACCATGACGTTGAATTCGGCAAGGGTGGCCCGGATGTCGGGAGTGATGGCCGTGTTGCGCAGCATCGCGCCCAGCGCTTCCCAGCCTTGAGTTTCCCACGCCGTGCCCGCGAAGAGGGTTTGGCCGTAGCGGTTGAATTCGATGAGATCGCCGACGGCCTTGCCGGGGTTACCCCCGGCTTGCGCATCGAAGGCGCTTTGCACAGCGCCGAAGTCGAGCTGGAAGTTTCCATTCGCATCCAGCGTGAGGCCAATGGCGTCGAGGTAGGGCTTGAGCCGCGTCTGCGGCAGCAGGGCTTGGTAGACGGAGTCGCGAAGTGCGTCATAGGCTTGTCCGAGCGGGTTGAGTTGCGCGCCCCAGAAGGTGCCGCTGATGAGTTTGGGGTTCCATACGCCCCCTGCATAACCTCCGATGCGCAAGCCCTGCAATCCGGTCTGGACGATGCTGGCACTATCCCACGGCATCTTGAAAAATCCCCGGCCATTAAACACTTCGAGCGTGGTGAGTTTGCGTTGCCATTCCGCACCGAGGTTGGTAGTGTAGGTATAGCCATGTGCGGCAGCGCGGCTTTGCTGTGTGCCGAATTCTGCCGTGTCGGCCCAGTTGGCCAGCAGGGTATCGAGTTGGGCGAGTTGTTCTTCGCGTGTACCGGCGGCGCTGAAGTTGGCGAGTGCTGTCGCAAAGGCCTGACCTGCCGCCGTTTGCAGGCTGGCGGCTTGTCGCATGTCGCGCACGAGGCCGCTGCCTTGCATGTCGGGCAGTGCGTCGGTTTGTGCGGTGGTGGGGATGGTGTCCGCAAAGGTGCGGTGGAAGGTATCGAGGGCGAGATTGATATCCGCCATCGCTTGCGGTGCGCCGGTCGCACCGGTAGTGCCGTCGGTGCGCGTGAACGTGCCGAGGTCGGCCATCTGGTTGCCGCTGGGCAGCATTTGGCTGTTGAGGGTGCGCGCGGTATTGAAGCTGGCGATGCCTGCCACATCGAGTGTGCTGAGTTCGTTCGCCTGCGAAATGCCGTCCTGATTCAGGTCTTGCCACACGCGCAGGTTCGCAAAATTCGCATCGGCAGAATTCACCACGCCATCATGATTGGTGTCTTCCTGCGCGAGTGCGGCAAAGCCGTCTGCCGTGACACCTGTCGAACCGTAGGCTGGAGTGCGGTCGCCGAATAGCTCCGCACCGCTGTCGATCACACCGTTGCCGTTGCGATCCAACACAAGCAGGCCATCGCTGGGCGCGATCCAGCCGGTGCTGATCTTGATGCCAGTATCATTGATGTCGAACAGCAGGGGCGGACGTTTAAGCGGAACGGTTTCGATTCCGTTGCCGTTCAAATCCAGCGTCAGCGGATCGCCGAAGCGTTGGACGGCAGAGGTGGAGGTGTTGTAGTTTCCATTGACTGCTGCATCAACCGCAGCATCAATTTGATGCCCTCTATTTCTCAACAAACCGGCAGTTCTTTTCAAGGATTCCGCCAGTGGTCCCTCTATACCTAAAGCAATGTATTGAGGTTGCGCCGAAATGATTTGAGCCAACAGTTCCAAGGCTGCATCTGTATCTTCATTCAGCGCGACCTCAACGGTATTGTTGCCAGCATTGGCAACATCCCACGCATTCATGGGATTCGACAATGCATCGGCCAACTGGCTAGCTGCCGAAGGTGAAGGTGCAACAATCGTGATTACTGTACTCATGATTAAGTCTCCCTCGAAATTAGTTAACCGACATAAAGTCGCTTATTTTCCAATTACCATTTTCCCAATCGCCATCATCTTGAAGGCGAATTGTTATAACGACTGTTGTTTTTTCGAATTTTGCCTTGGTTGTGCAAACAGCGTAGGTATGCTTGATGTCCGAATAACGGTCATAGCCTTGCTGAATATTGCATTTCGGATTAGTTATTATTTCGACAATATTTCCCAAGCTGTTTTTCGACAAACCCACTATGTCATTCGGCTTTAGTTTGGCCTTTTCCAAAAAGCCCCATGAGGCCCTTCTTTCAAGTTTTTCGACATCCCAAGGATTCGCAACATCCATAAGAGCCACTTTCATATAGTCTTCAGCCCCTTTTTCCCACTTATGCGCACGAATCAATACGCTACCCGCATACAACAAAACAACTGCACCTCCAACCATTAACACTGACTTGAGACTCATGCTGCCACCTCCGTTCTAAACACTGCATCATTCGCCGCATCCCTAAAACTCGCCCCTTCCCACGGCATGCGGAAGTAGCCTTGGCCGTTGAAGGCTTCCAATGCAGTGAGCTTGCGCTGCCAGTCGGCGTTGAGGGTGGTGGTGAAGGTGTAGCCATTCGCGGCGGCACGTTCCTGCAATGTGCCGAAGCCGGAGGTGTTGGCCCAGGCAGTGATGAGGTTATCGAGTTGGGCGAGTTGTTCCTCTCGGGTCGCCGCCGCGCTGAAGTTGGCGAGCGCGGCCGAAAAGGCCTGTCCCGCCGCCGTCTGCAAACTCGCCGCTTCGCGCATGTCGCGTACCTTGCCGCTGCCCTGCATGTCCGGAAACACCTGCGCTTGCGCGGTCAGCGGGATGGTGTCGGTGAAGGTGCGGTGGAAGGTGTCCAGTGCCAAGTTGATGTCGGCCATGGCTTGCGGTGCGCCGGTCGCACCGGTACTGCCGTCGGTGCGGGTGAACGTGCCGAGGTCGGCCATCTGGTTGCCGGAGGGCAGCATTTGGCTGTGCGCGGTGCGCGCGACGTTGAAGCTGGCGATGCCTGCCGCGTCGAGTGTGCTGAGTTCGTCACTCTGCGAAATGCCGTCCTGGTTCAAGTCCTGCCACACGCGCAAGTTGGCAAAGTTCGCATCCTGCGCATTCACCATGCCATCGTGGTTGGTGTCTTCCTGCGCCAAGGCCGCGAAGCCGTCGGCGGTGGTCCCCGCAGTGTTGTAGCTCGGGGTGGCGTCGCCGAAGAGTTCGCTGCCGTCGTCTATCGTGCCGTTGCCGTTGCGATCCAGCGCCAGTAGGCCATCGGAGGGGGCGATCCAGCCAACGGAAGTCTTGATACCGTCCGCATTGAGATCGAAAAATAACGGCGGGCGTTTGAGCGGGACGGTTTCGATTCCGTTGCCGTTGAGGTCGAGGGTCAGAGGGTCGCCGAAGCGTTGGATGGCGGAGCGGGCTCCGTTGTACGCGTTTGCGACGGTATCGGGAATTGGATCGGGGGCTTTTTTCTTGCGGGTGTAGAGGGTGATGCCGAGGTCGCCGTTGTGGAAGTTCTTGACGGTGATGTTGCCGTTGACAGTGAGGTCGCTGCCGTCACCGCCCCATGAGTAAGTATATTTGTCGTCGTCGCTCTTGAAAGTGCCGCCTGCGGTGGCTTTCTTCACCTCGCCTTCGGCGTCCCCGCCGATGCCCCCACTCAAGCCTGTGCCGTCGTATTGGATGCGGCCTTTGCCGTCCCCGTCATAGCCGTCGCCGGAGTAGTCGTAAATGGTATCGCTACCGTCGCCGGTAGTGTAGTTGTAGGTATCAGAACCCGTGCCACCGTAAAGTGCATCCGCACCTTGGCTGCCGGTAAAAGTGTCGCCATCTTTTCCGCCGATGAGAGTGTCCGTGCCATCGCCACCATCCAGAGTGTCGCTGCCGCGGCCGCCCACCAGCAGATCATTGGCTGTGCCGCCCGTAAGAGTGTCCCCCCCCGCGCCCCCCAGCATGAATGCGCCTTTGTTCTTGCTGTCCGTCGCAGTCATGCCTGATTCACTTACTGCAACGCTCCAGTCGTTCATGTCAGCAATCTTGCTACGGATAAGATTTCGCTCTCCGGCGGTGAACACACCGTCAATGTTGAGATAGTTGGTGAAGTAACGCTGGTAACCTTTGGCGTCTGTGATGGTGCCGTTGATGCGGCTGGTATCGAACTGCAATCCGCCCGTGACTGCTTCGAAGAGTTGTTGCTGGGCATTAGGATCACCCGAGGTGTCTTCGCTGTAGTACTTCTCCATCGCGAAGGCAATCACGGTCTTGAGCAACATCTCTGAGGAATAGAACACACTCCTCCCGGATTGTGCTTGGACGACAGTATTCATGTCCGCTGCAAACCGGTTCAACATGTCGTCTGGTTGCACCACCCCGGCTACGCCGAGTTGGTGACGCAGGAATGTGCGAAGTAAGTCCGGCTTTGAATCAAGAGGATTCGCAGCGAACAGATTGCCATCCAGCGTCATTGAAACCAAATCTGGAAGAGCTTGCGCTACTTGATGAAACGCACTTGATAGTTGAAATGACAACATCAGTGACATCGAGTGCCTGTCTACCGAACCAGCCGTAGAGTCATTCAACGGAATCTGGTTGTCACTACCCATCAATGTATCGAAAGAAAATCGGGGAAATCCCAGCGCTTCCCCTTCAATGTAATAGTGAGTGATGTTCGACTCACGTGTTAATGCTGGCAGGCCTGCAAAGGTGATGTAGTCAGAAAAAGCGGCATCGTTATAACCCTTGGTTATCATATAGGCCGCAACGGTATCTGTTACGTAAGGATTTAAGGCAGCAATCTGAAACGGAGCTTCATCAAATACGGTTGCTAATTTATTGAAGTACACTGACATCAATGATGCCAAGCCTCCGCCAAGAGAATGTCCGGTAAAGGTGATGTTGGTTGCTTCTGGGTGCGCTGCCTTGCATGCGAAATAGTAGCCCACTGCCTCGTATATCTGATTCATCGGAGCACCAAGCCCGATAAACCAATTCGCGTAGTCCATGCCACCGTTAGTGCCGGTGTACGAAATCACCATCTCGCTTCCGTTCACATAACATCCCGCAGAAAAGCCAGATGCTCTGTCCGGCTGCCAGAGCGCTTGATCGAAACTCCAGCCCGCAGGAGGAGCAATCTTGTTTTCAGTTGTTGCGTTATAAACGCCCAAGGCGAATTGCATGTATTCGGTTGTCGAGGCCATGATGCTTCTCCTGTTTGATTGATTCGTTCTGTTCAATGAGTGACTAACGGCAATAAGGATGCTTGGGGCCGACTTGCTGAATATGTCGGAATCCAACATCACTATTCAATTTCCGTTTTGTTTTTAGGTCTACGCTGGAAATATCAGCACTAAACTTAAGAAATAAGTTCGTTGCATGCGGCTCAAATACGGAAGGAAGCCTCTCTTCAACCCATACTCCATTTTGATAGACGTATTTCAAGTAAATGTCACAACCAACAGAATCATAAAACCTTGAAAACACCACAGGGAATCCCTCTTCTACATCCAGCACCAGAGGCAACTCTGGCCACCTCCCAGAATCGGCTTTAGTTGATTTCCATTCGATAGTCTTCCCTGAATCGAGCGGATACTCAAACCTAATCCGATATTCCTTCGGCTTAGAGCCACTGCGATTGATAGCCCATTCATCCCCCCCACTTTCAGTGATTAAGTCACGTTCGACGACGATGATCCGCCCATCGCCCAACTGAACTTCTTCTTTCCAATGTTGGTCACCAAAACACGCAGTCATGCTTACCCCCATCATCAAGATCAATCCGAATTTCGTAATTCGCTTCAGTGTTGTGTGGAGTGCGCTCATCCCAATCCCTTTCATATAGCCATATTTATTCTGGTTCATCGCTCCCTCCCCGCCTCCTGGAACGCCCCCATCACCGGCGAGAGCAGGTATTCGAGGATGGTTCTCGTGCCGAGGTGTATTTCCGCGGTGACTTGCATACCCGGCGTGAGGTTGTGGCGCACGCCGTCGGCGATGAGGTGCTGGGCCTTGAGGTCGACCAGTGCACGGTAGGCGAACGGGAGGTTGCTGCCGGCCTGGTTGCCGGATTGTTGTTGCTGCTGGTTGTTGTCGCTGGCGTCGGCGCTAAGGTGCGCGACTTCGCCTTCGACCATGCCGTATTTCTGGAACTGGTAGGCGGCGAATTTGATCTTGACCGGCTCGCCGGTGTGGATGAAGCCGACATCCTCGTTGCCGACCCACACTTCTGCGCGCAGGATTTCGCCGTTGGGCACGAGCGTCATCAGGATGGTGCCGGGGCTGATGACGGTGCCGACGGTGTGGGTGGCGAGGTCTTTGACGATGCCGTCGTGCGGGGCCCTGAGTTCGTGCAGATTGCGGCGGTATTGCTGCTTGGTCAGTTCGCCTTGCGACTTGTCGAGCTTGTCCTCGATGTCGGCGCGTTCGTTCTGTAGCTGGCGATGATAGTCGGCTGTGATCTGGGCAAGTCTTCTCGATGACTGGTCGAGGCTGGCCTGCGCGCTCCGGATCAGGTGTTCCTGCGATTTGAGGTCTTGTTCCTTTTCGATGCGTTCTCGGGCCTTGTCGTTGGCCATGATGCGACTGACGAAACCGTCCTGGACGAGCTTGTCGTAGGCTTCGTCCTGACTCCGGTAGTGCGGCAGGGTCTTGAGCAGTTTGGTGCGGATTTCTTCGGCGGCGGCGAGGTCGCTCTGCGCCTTGTCGTGCAGGCTGCGCTCCTGCGCGAGCGCGGTTTCGTAGGCGATGCGGTTGGCCTGGTATTGGGCGCGAGCTTGGTCGTAGAGTTCGTCCGGGTCGTCGGGGCCTTTGGCGAATGGGCGTCCGGAGAGTTCGGCGTCGATGCGGCGCAAGGTGATGCGTTTGCCGCTGGTGTCGGTCGAGAGCGTGGCGACATCGGTTTCGGACAGGGTGGTGTCCATGCGCATCAGCACTTGTCCGGCTTTGACGCGCTGGCCCTCTTCGACGAGGATGTCGCGGATCACGCCCTGCTCGGAGGGCTGAACGATCTTGAGGTAGCTCTGCGGAATCAGCTTGCCGGAGGCCGAGGCGACGACATCGAGCTTGCCGAACGCGGCCCAGATGAACAGCAGCCCGAGCAGGGTCAGCAGGATGTACAGCAGTGTGCGGGCGAATGGTGTGGGCGGCTGCGCCTGGATGCGCAGCAAGCCGGGAGAAAAATCGAGCGGATCGACGCCGGCGAGTTGCTTCTTCAGGCGCTTGAGCCGCGTCCTTCGCGCCTCAGATAGCTTCGTCCCAGCCAAGCCCCGGCGAATGGCCGAGGCCAAAGGCGAGCCAATAGCGCGACATGCGGAATATGCTTTGAAAATGAGCCTGACTGACAAGATGCCCCCCATACCTCATGAAGGGGAAAGCCAGACATCACATTTGGCGGCCCCGCTGTCATAGGTACTACCCTTTAGACCGGAAACTTTGCGTCCCTGTCTTTCAACAGGTTTGCCTTTTCATTAAATCCGCACGGGACTAACCCGGCGGGGTGTCATTTTTATTTGGCATAACCATAGTTGGGGTGCGGCCATTAAACAATATGCCGAAAGGCCTATATATTCCGGCTTGGATATATAGGCCTTTCGGCATATTTACATTCAGGGGTTCTTGTGCGCCGCCGGTCAAACCGGGGTTCGCACGCGGAAACTCAGGAGGGATTCGCCGTCAACTTGCCGAAGTCTATCGTCTCGTCCACCTGCAGCGCCTTGGGCAACTGGTGGGTGATGAACAGCATCGTGACCTTGCCCTTGAGCTTGTTGATGGTACCGGCGAAGTGTTCGGCGGTGGCCTGGTCGAGGTTGCTGACGGATTCGTCGAAGATCAGCACGCGCGGGCGCTTGAGCAGCGCGCGGGCGATGGCGATGCGCTGGCGCTGTCCGCCGGACAGGCCGATGCCGTTCTCGCCCACCGGCGTCTGGTAGCCCTGCGGCAGTTGTTCGATCACCGCATGGATCTCGGCCAGTTGGCAGGCGTGGACGATCTCTTCGAAGCCGGCATGGGGGTTGGCCAGCTGCAGGTTCTCGAACAGCGTTCCCGAAAACAAGCGCGTCTCCTGCGGCACGACGCCGAAGTTGGCGCGCAATTCGTTCGCGGCGAGGTGGCGGATGTCGTAGCCGTCGAGCAGGATGCTGCCGTCGCTCGGCCAGTAAAAGCCTTGCAGCATCTTGCCCAAAGTACTCTTGCCGCAGCCGGACGGCCCCATCAGCACGCTGAGCTTACCGGCCTGCAGCGTCAGGTCGAGGTTGCGGTACAGGTAAGGATGCTTGTCGCTGTAGCGGAAGCTGACGTTCTTCAACTCGACCTTGCCCCCTGCCCCGCTGCGGGCGCGAGCCGGCACGAGGGCATGCGGCTCGGCGGGCGCGTCCATCAGGTCGCCCAGGCGCTTGACGGCGATGTCGGCCTGCTGGAATTCCTGCCACAGCCCAGCCAACCGCAGCATCGGCTGGCTCATGCGCCCGGCGAACATCTGGAACGCGACCAGCATGCCGATGGTGAAGCCGTCGTTACGCATCACCAG
>DATGXM010000218.1:0-9676 GCA_035298985.1 Azonexus sp.
CATGCTGCGCCGCGCGATGGGCAAGAAGAAGGCCGACGAGATGGCCAAGCACCGCGCCACGATTGCCGAAGGCGCGGCGAAGCGAGGCTACGATCCGGCGCTGGCCGAACAGCTGTTCGACCTGATGACCAAGTTCGCCGAATACGGCTTCAACAAGTCGCACACGGCCGCTTACGCCGTCATTACCTATCAGACGGCCTGGCTCAAGCGTTACCACTGCGCGGCCTTCATGGCGGCGACCATGTCGTCCGACATGGACAACACCGATACGGTGAAGATCTTCTACGAAGATACGATCGCCAACAAGGTGAAGGTGCTCGGGCCGGATGTGAACGCCTCGCCGTATCGCTTCGAGCCGGTCGACCGGCAGACCATCCGCTACGGCCTGGGGGCGGTCAAGGGCACCGGCGAGCAGGCGGTCAATGTCATCCTAAAGGCACGCGAGGAGGGCGGGCCGTTCAAGGACCTGTTCGATTTCTGCAAGCGTTGCGACAAGCGCATGGTCAATCGCCGCACCATTGAGGCGCTGATCCGCGCCGGCGCCTTCGACTGTATCGCGCCGCTGACCGCCGGCGACACGCCGGTCCCCGATCGCCACAAGCTCCTGGCCACGGTCGGCGTGGCCATGGACTTTGCCGAGCACGCCGAGCGCAATGCCATGCAGACCAGTCTGTTCGACATTGCCGAGGTGGCCGAGGAACACGCGCCGGAATACGTCAACGTGCGGCCGTGGGACGAGAAAACGCAGCTGATGGAGGAAAAAACCGCGCTCGGCTTTTTCTTCTCGGGGCACCCGTACAACAGCAGCAAGAAGGAACTGTCGCGCTTCATCCGCCGCCCGTTGAATCGCCTCGAGCCATCCAAGGAATTCACCAACATCGCCGGCATCGTGGTCGGCGTCCGCACCCAGATGACCCGGCGCGGCAAGATGCTGTTCGTGCAGCTCGATGACGGCACAGCCATGGTCGAGGTCTCGGTGTTCAACGAACTGTTCGAGGCCGAGCGGGACAAGATCGTCACCGACGAGGTGCTGGTCATCGAGGGCAAGGTCCGCTACGACGAGTTCTCTGGCGGCAATGCCGTCGTCGCCGAACGCCTGATGACCATGGGCGAGGCGCGCGCCCGCTTTGCCAAGCACTTGCTGCTCAAGATGAACGGCAATTCGGACGCCGGCAAGCTGAAATCGCTGCTCACCCCCTTCGCGCCCGGCCCGGCACCGGTACGCATCCGCTATCGCAACGAAATCGCCGAATGCGAAATGGTGCTCGGCGAGGCGGCCCGCGTCCGCCTCGATGATCCCCTGCTCGAAGCGCTGGGCGGCTGGCTGCAGCCGGAAAACGTCGAGATCGTGTACTGATGGTCCGGCTCATCGACCAGGATATGTTCGCCGGCCTCAGCGCAGCTGCGGGCCAGGCATCGCGCCGGCGCGTGCATCGAAATTTCCATCCCGACGACGCCTATCCGGCGCACCGCCTGCTAGTCGCCATCGAGCCCGGCTCCTACGTGCCGCCGCACCGGCATCTCAGCCCGAGCAAGGACGAAACCCTGCTCGTCCTGCGCGGCAGCCTGGGCGTGGTGTTTTTCGACGAGCAAGGCAACGTCGAGCGCAGCGCCGTGCTGCGTGCCGGCGGTGAGGCGCTCGGCGTCGATATTCCGCACGGCGTATTCCATAGCGTCATGGCGCTGGAACCGGGAACGATCATCTTCGAAGCCAAGGCAGGGCCTTACGTACCGGTCGCACCAGAGGAGCGGGCCGCCTGGGCACCTGCCGAGGGAGAAGCCGGGGCGGCAGATTATCTAGCGAGCTTGTGCGCCGTTTGCATCAGTTCTGCCGCCTGAGGCGTCAGGTTTCCGGTTGGATAGCCAAATAAATAGCCTTCGTATTGCAGATTGATTTTCTGTTGTGCTGCGCAATATGGCGTGCGCATGCTTAATCTGGCGATATCAAAAGTCCGAGTTCGGCCAGTTGCTGCCTGTCGCCACCCGAAATGCATAGCAGTATCATTTCAGCTTTAGGCCCAAGGACACGAGGTACTTTTTCGTCATGATGCGATTAGTGGCCCAATCTAGTCTTGGGATTTTCGTGAATTTGTTAATCCCGGTAATGCCGTTTTGTGCCTTATTAGCCGGGTGCGCTTTCAATTCCGATGCTTCGCTCACTCTTGGCTTCAGGGGTAGTCCGGCATGGATTGAAGGTGCGCCTCGGCGGGACGTTGAGGAGTATTTTGACCAGTTACCGATCCATGAGCTTTGCTGGTCTTCATATTACGAAAGCGGCGCCGAAAAAGGGCGGATTCGGCGTGAAGTCATACTTTCCGAGATTGAGCTTAGCTTGGAGCGCAGAGGACTAAATTCCAGCGCCTGCGAAAATTACCCTCCTCTTAATCGGCAGAGATGAACATGGCAACGTCCGGAATGGTCAAATTCTGGACATCAGCATTGCAATCGTCATCAGGCCACTTAGGGTCGAACAGAGAGTCTTGTTGCAGCAGAGTCGAGTCAGAGATTTCCGCAGCATCCCAGAACCGTATCAACCACTAGTTACGGATGCCCAAATAAACAAGGCGCCCGCGGGCGCCTTTGTCTTTTCCTAAGGCCTGCCGGCCCGTGGGATCTACTTGACCAGATCGGTCTTGAAGCCGATCCGCACAGCGCCCCAATGGCGGCCGTTGAGCATGATAGGCATCGTCAGGTCGGCCAGGATTTCGCCGGTGTCGCGGACATAGGTCTGGAACAGCGAAGTCATCTGGTTCTTGGCGCCCTTCATGCCGACCGGGTCGTTGAAGATGCGCTTGTGGCGGCATTTGACGAGGTCGACGGCGGGGTCGCCGCTGGGCGGGTTCGAGAATATCGAGTTGTGGGCGGGGGCATAGCCGTTGCTGTCCATGGACAGCGAATACACCAGTCCGGGTATTTCGCGCAGCAGGTCGTCGTACAGGCGGGTCAGTTCGCTGTCGCACTGGCTGTCGTAGGCGGTGGTGTAGCGTTTCGGGTTGGAGCCGGGGATTTCCTTGTAGGCCTGGTCGAAAATGTTGACCCCGCGGTCGGCCAGCTTTTGCAGGACGGCGGCGACGTTGTCGCGGAACGTGGCGCACTTGTCGTGCAGCGTATCGAACATGCTGTTGCCGGTACGGAAGTCGGCCAGCGTGCATTGCAGGTCTTCGGTCGACTCGCGCAGGGTCTTGGCCGAGCTGAGGCACTGCTTCATGCGGCCGGAAATGTCGCGCGAGTGGTCGCGGATTTCCTCGACTTCGCTGTGGATGGCCTGGTTGCTCTCGCGCAGGTTGTAGATGGCGGTGGAGATCGTGCTCAGCTGCCCGGTGGTCAGCTTGAAGTCGCCGACCATGGTGGTCAGGTCGGCGGCCGAGGTCTCGATGTAGCCGTTGGCCTTGGTCACTTCGCCGACGATGGTTTTGGTCTTTTCCGAGGTGTCGGAGACCAGGTTGATCATCGACTGCGTATTCTGGCCGATGACCTGGGTGGCGGTCTTGACCTTCTCGGCCAGCTTGCGCACCTCGTCGGCGACCACCGCGAAGCCGCGGCCGGCTTCCCCGGCGCGCGCGGCCTCGATGGCGGCATTGAGGGCGAGCAGGTTGGTCTGGTCGGAGATGTCGTTGATCAGCGAGACGATTTCGTTGATCTTCATCGAGCTGGTGTGCAGCTCGGTGACCGTGGAAGAGAAATGCTCGATGTGCGCATTGGTCGAACGCATGGTCGAGGCGACGGTTTCCATCTGCTCCAGCGAGCGCTGGGCGAGGTCCAGGTTGTTCTGGGTGGAGGCCTGGATGGCGTCGGAATTCATGGCCACTTCGCTGACCGCCATATTGACCCGGTTGCTCGACTCGAAGACGTTGGCGGCCAGCGTTTCCTGGCGGCGTACCGCGTCGTCGGTCTGCTGGACCAGCTGGTTCATGCGGGCGGCGTCGGCGGCGATGCTGACGCTGCGTTCCCGGGCATGCGAAATCAGGGTGCGGACGCGGCCGAACAGGCGATTGATGTTGGCCGAAATGCGTCCTGCGGCGTCGTTGCCGGTGGTGCCGACGACCAGCGACAGATTGGCCTGCCCTTCCGCAACGGCCGCGATATCGCGGTCGATTTTGTTGAGTGCCGCGTTATTTCCAAAGAATCCCATTGAATGTCTCCGATTTCTTTTTTATGGATTGCCGGGAGCTGGCAAAGATTGGCGAAGATAATACCCCCGCGGGTGCGCCCTCGCTACTCTCTGTCTGCAGCAGGAGCGCATGGTCCGAAAAACAATAAAAATGCGGCAAATGTCATTAGCATTTTTCGGGGTGGAAGTGATCGTTGCGAATGAGCAAGGCGCGTTGCCGGCGGGTGGCCGGGATTCCATGCCGTCTTGTGAAAACGCCAGCCGATCCGGCTGGCGAATCAGGCTGGCGTCGGCCTTTCCGGCACATGCGCGTGGCGCTCACGCGCTGCGTTGCCGGGAAGCCAGACGGCCGAGCAGGAATCCCTTGATCTCGTGGAAGGGAATGGGCTTGCCGAACAGGGTGATGTCGGGAGGCAGGCCGCGCTTGAGGACTTCCTCGCGGTCGATGGCGCTGACCACGATGATGTCCATGCGGGCGAGGTCCGGGTTGGCGCGCAGGCGGCGGATCATTTCGAAGCCGTCCATGCCCGGCATCATCAGGTCGGCGATCAGGATGTCCGGCACGCGCTGGCCGACCTGCAGCAGGCCGTCGAAGCCATTGGCGACGATGCGCAGCTTGATGGGCAGGCCCCAGCTGTCGATGGTCATCTGGTAGAGCATCTGCAGCGTCTGGTCGTCTTCGGCGACCAGGATGTCGAGCTGGCCGGTGCTTTCCTGGGCGCTCGGCGTCAGGTTGCGGCGGCGGGCGAGCAGGGCATCGACCGAGGCGACGGGAATCCGGCGATGGCCGCCGGCGGTCTTCCAGGCTTCCAGGGCGCCGCTTTCCACCATGTTCTGCACGGTGCCGAGCGAAACGCCCAGACGCAGGGCCGCTTGCCGGGTACTGAGATATTCGGAATCCGCCATGATTAATTCGTCTTTGCTGAAATTACAAATTCGTCAAATTTTATCCTGATATTTGACGAAACCACAATGAAAAAAACCCCGGGGCATTAGCCCGGGGTTTTTGACGTTCGCCGCCGTTTGACCGGCGGTCGGCAAGGATTACAGCTTCTTGGCGTTCTTGGCCAGGTAGGCGGCAACGCCTTCGGTCGAGGCGACCATGCCCGGCTTGCCCTTGTTCCAGCCGGCCGGGCAGACTTCGCCGTGTTCTTCGAAGAATTGCAAGGCGTCGACCATGCGCAGCATTTCGTCGATGTTGCGGCCGAGCGGCAGCATGTTGACGACCTGGTGCATGACCACGCCGTTCTTGTCGATCAGGAAGGAACCGCGCAGGGCGACGCCGGCGGCTTCGAGTTCGACGTCGTAGGCGCGGCAGATTTCGTGCTTGACGTCAGCGACCAGCGGGTAGCCGACCTGGCCGATGCCGCCGTCCTTGATAGCGGTGTTCTTCCACGCCAGGTGGGTGAATTGCGAGTCGATGGAGACGCCGATCACTTCGACGCCGCGTTGCTTGAATTCTTCCAGGCGATGATCGAAGGCAATCAGTTCAGACGGGCAGACGAAGGTGAAGTCGAGCGGGTAGAAGAACAGGACGACCGGCTTGCCCTTGAACTGGGACAGTTTCAGTTCCTTGATTTCGTTGTTGCCATAGACAGCGGTTGCAGTGAAATCCGGGGCTTGCTTGCCAACGAGAACGGCCATGGGGAACTCCTTATCGTGATTGGTTTCGAGGTTGGGGGGAAGCATTCAATTTAGCGAAGCGGGCATGTCATGTCAAACCAATGGCGCGCTGCAGCAAGCGGAAACGCCTAGTTTCGACTTGCCTGTCATGCCCGGCTCACTGGCATAATCCCACTATGAAAATAAAGAATGCCGAGCAGACTGGCGGAGGGGCCAAGTCATGCTGAAGGCGCTGGTCTTTCTGCCGGTGGCAGGGGCCGCCGTGCTGGCCGTGTTGCCGGCGCGCCGTGCCTTGCCCCTGTGGCAGGTCGCCATGGCCTTCGCGCTGGCCGCGCTCGCTTATGCGCTGTGGCTGGCCGGGCAGTTCGACCCCGCCGGGGCGGCGGTGCAGATGTTCGAAAGCCGGGCCTGGAACGTCCGGCTCGGTTCCTACTTTGCCCTGGGCGTCGACGGCATCTCGCTGGCCATGGTGCTGCTCGCGGCACTGCTGTCGCTGATCGCCGTGCTCGTCTCGCGGCGCATGGAGGAGGGGGCGCGGCTCTACTTCGTGCTGGTGCTGCTGCTCGAATCGGCCATGTTCGGCGTGTTCACGGCGCGCGACTGGTCGCTGTTCTACGTGTTCTGGGAAGCGACGCTGATCCCGCTGTTCTTCCTGATCGACCGGCTGGGTGGGCCGAACCGACAGCGCGCGGCGCTCAACTTCTTCCTGTATACGCTGGGCGGTTCGGTCTTCATGCTGGTCGCCCTGCTCTTTCTCTACGACGCGGCGCCGGGCCACAGCTTCGCGATGGCCGACATGGCGGCGGGCGGGCGCCAGCTGCCGCTGAACACCCAGCTGCTGATCTTCGCCGGCCTGTTCATCGGCTTCGGCGTCAAGATGCCGGTCTTCCCGCTGCACGGCTGGCTGCCGCTGGCCCACGTCGAGGCGCCGGGGCCGGTGTCCATCCTCCTCTCCGGCGTGCTGCTCAAGATGGGCGCCTACGGGCTGATTCGCACCGCCGACACGCTGCCTGCCGCGCTGCTGGCGACGCAGGACTGGCTGGCCATCCTCGCCTTCGTCAGCCTGCTCTACGGCGGCATCCTGGCCTGGAGACAGCAGGACCTGAAGGCGATGGTCGCCTATTCTTCCATTTCCCATATGGGGGTCGTGCTGCTCGGCATCGCCACGCTCAACGTCACCGGCCTGACCGGCGCGGTGATGCAGATGGTGGCGCACGGGCTGACCGCCGGCACTCTGTTCCTGATCGTCGGCCTGCTTTACCAGCGCACGCACAGCCGCGACCTCGCCGACTACGGTTCGCTGCTCGGCCGGGCACCGCGCTTCGCCTTCTTCGTTGCCTTCGGCCTGCTTGCCGCCATCGGACTGCCGGGCAGCGCCGGCTTCATCGCCGAACTGCATGCCTTGGTCGCTGGCTATGCGCGCTGGAGCGGCTGGGTGATCCTGCTCGGCCTCGCCATGCTGGTCGGCGCCGCCTACAGCCTGCGCGTCATCGGCCGCCTGTGCCTGAAAGGGCCGGGCATGGAACTGGCCGATATGACGCGAACGGAGACCGTGGCCGCCGCTCTGCTCGCCCTGTGCATCGTCGTCCTCGGCCTGTGGCCGGCACCTCTGCTCGATCTGGTCGCCGGTAGCGTCGGGCTGGTCGCCGGACGCTTCGGAGGGTGAGATGAGCGCCGAGCACCAACTGCCCATCCGCGAACGCCTGGCCCACTGGATTGAGCATCTGACCCATGTCCTGCCGGCGCAGGCGCCGATCCGCGAATTCGTCCATCACAACACCCTGCACGGCTTCCAGCATCTGCCCTTTGCCGAAGCGCTGGCCGCCGCGCAGGACCTGACCGGGGCGCGGACCTACTGGCCGGAGTCGCGTTTCCGGCAGTGCCTGGGCGAAGGGCGAATCGATCGTGACGATCTGTCGGCGGCCCTCGACGATGCCGGCGTGGATGACCTCGATGCTTCCGTGGTGCGCGGCCTGAGCCGGCGCGACGTGCTGCTGGCCAGCCTGATCGCCGGCGACGACGGCGTAGAGACCAACCGCCTCGACTGGTTGCGTCACGAAACCGGCCTCGGCGACGACGCGCTGTTCGCCTGCTGCAGCGCCTTCGCGGCCGATCTGGTGCAGCCCTCGGCGGCTGCCGATGCGGCCGAATCATGGCTGGCGATGCTCGATCAGGTCGGGAAGCGGCGCAGCTGGCGCAGTGTGCTCGCCACGCTGAGCGGCGAGGATGTGCTGGAGCGGGTGCGCGGCATCCTGCTGCGCCATCTCGCCGCCCATCTCGATCTCGGCATCGCCGCCTGGCGCAATCCGGCCCGCGAACAGGGCTTCTTCGCCGCCTGGCGGGCCAGCGCCGGCCTCGATCTGGCCTGGGAAATGGACGAACTGCCCAACGTCCGCGACGAAATCCTGCACCGGCCGGACCAGCCGCTCGACGTGCTGCTCGACGAATTGCCGCGCCTGCTGCCCGACGACGGCCTGTGGTACGGCTATCTCGAGCGGCTGAGCCTCGAATTGCCTGGCTGGTCGGGGATGTTCCTGTGGCGCGACCGCCATCCGGGGCGCGGCGACGGCACGCCGGTCGCCATGCTCGACTACCTGGCCGTGCGCGTCCTGCTCGAACGGCTGCTGCTCGACGATCTGGTCCGCCGCCTGGTCGGCTGGCCGATGGGCCTGGGCGAACTGCGCGAGCACTTCCTGGCCCGGCCGCAGGAGCTGGCGGTGCGCCTGGCCGTGGCCGACGCCCGCCTGCCGGAAGACCTGCTGGACGAGGCGGCGAGCCTGGTCGAGCGGGCGCGCAGCGCCCATGTCGACGAACAGGCCTGGCAGCATCTGGCCGAGCGTCTGGAACCGGCCATGCAGGCCGTGAAACGGGACGACAGCGCCTGGCAGCTCACCGCCTGGTGCCGCCAGCTGGGTCTGAGGCCGGCCGATGTCGAAGCGCTGGGCAGCGCTGGTCTGGGCGCCGTGCACGCCTGCGCCACCAGCCTGAGCGCCTCGCAGCGCGGCCAGATCTGGCTGCTCGCCTACGAGCGCCACTACCGTGAGCAGATCTTCGGCGCCTTGTCCGCCAACCATGCCCGGCATGGCACGCCGGCGCAGTCGTCAGCGCAGGTCGTGATGTGCATGGACGACCGCGAGGAAGGCACCCGGCGACACCTAGAAGAAATTGCCCCGGATGTTGAAACCTATGGTGCCGCCGGCTTCTTCGGCGTGCCGATGTACTGGCAGGGGCTGGACGATGCCGAGAAGAGCGCGCTGTGTCCGGTTGTCGTGCAGCCGCGCCACCTGATCCGCGAATGGCCGGCCGATGGTGCCGGCAAGCTGGCCAAGCGGCATGCGGCGCGCCGCGAAAGGCGCCTGCGCTGGCGCGAGCACTTCTTCCAGGCGACCCGCCATCGGGCGCTGGCCGGGCCGCTACTGACGGCGCTGGGCAGCCTGCCGGCGCTGGCTGCCTTGACTGCCGCGACGCTGGCGCCGGGCTGGTTCGGCGCCAGCTTGCGTCGCTGGCGGGCGTTGTACGAAGGGCGGGTGCCGACCCGCCTGGGGCTGACCGCGGCCGGGGCCGAAGCGGCGACGCCGGAGCAGCCGCAAGCCGGCTGGCGCGAGGACGAGCAGGTCGAGCGGGTCGCCGCCTTCCTGTACATGATCGGCCTGACCGCCGATTTCGCGCCGCTGGTCGTGCTTTTCGGGCACGGCTCGGACAGCCGCAACAATCCGCACCTGTCGGCCTACGATTGCGGTGCCTGCTCGGGCAGGCACGGCGGGCCGAATGCCCGGGTTTTCGCGGCGCTGGCTAACCGGCCGCAGGTGCGCGCCGGCCTGGTCAGGCGTGGTCTGCGCATCGGCGACGACACGTGGTTCGTGGCGGCCGAACACAATACCTGCGACGACGGCGTCGAATGGTACGACCTCGATCTGGTGCCGCCGCGTTTCCAGCCCGCCC
>DATGXM010000219.1:0-5175 GCA_035298985.1 Azonexus sp.
GGCTCGCCGCTGGCGCGCATGCCGGAGTTCTACACCTGCAAGTGTCCGAAGTGCGGCGGCGACGCCAAGCGCGAAACCGACACCATGGACACCTTCTTCGAGTCGTCCTGGTACTTCCTGCGCTACGCCTGCCCGGACAACGCCACGGCCATGGTCGACGAGCGCGTCCAGTACTGGTGCAAGGGCGGCATCGACCAGTACATCGGCGGCATCGAGCACGCCATCCTGCACCTCTTGTACTCGCGCTTCTTCACCAAGCTGATGCGCGACGTCGGCCTGATCGGCGATCTGGGCGAGCCGTTCGCCAACCTGCTGACCCAGGGCATGGTCGTCGCCCCGACCTTCTACCGCGATCTGGAAGGCGGCAAGAAGCAATGGATCAACCCGGCCGACGTCGATGTCGTCACCGACGAGCGCGGCCGCCCGACCGGCGCCACGCTGAAGGCCGACGGCCTGCCGGTAGTCATCGGCGGCACCGAGAAGATGTCGAAGTCGAAGAACAACGGCGTCGACCCGCAGGCCCTGATCGACCAGTACGGCGCCGACACTGCCCGCCTGTTCATCATGTTCGCTTCGCCGCCCGACCAGTCGCTGGAATGGTCGGACGCCGGCGTCGAAGGTGCCTTCCGCTTCCTGCGCCGCCTGTGGAAGACGACCTACGACCACGTGCAAGCCGGCCTGGTCGCCGCCTGCACGAGCAACGACGGCCTGAGCGCCGCCCAGGCCGATCTGCGCCGCAAGCTGCACCAGACCATGGGCAAGGTCGCCAACGACTACGGCCGCCGCAAGCAGTTCAACACCGCCATCGCCGCGGTCATGGAACTGCTCAACGCCTTCGACAAGGCCGACCTCAAGGATGCCGCCGGCCGCGCGCTCGCCCAGGAAACCCTGGAAAGCATCGCCCTGCTGCTCTTCCCCATCGTGCCCCACATCGGCCAGGCGCTTTACGCCGAGTTGAAGCCGGGTGCCGACGCCGGCCTCGCCGCCTTCCCCAAGGCCGACCCGGCCGCCCTGAAGCAGGACGAGATCGAGCTGGTCATCCAGGTGAACGGCAAGCTGCGCGGTTCCATTCGCGTGCCGGCCGAAGCCGACAAGGCCAGCATCGAGGCGGCTGCGCTGGCCAATGAGGATGCGCAGAAGTTCATGGAAGGCAAGGCGCCGAAGAAGGTCGTCGTCGTCCCCGGCCGTCTGGTCAATATCGTCGTGTAAGGAAGCACCATGCCGCTGCTGCGCCCGCTCTTGCGCCCCCTCGTCGCCCTGATCCTCGCCGTCGCCCTGGCCGGCTGCGGCTTCCATCTGCGCGGCGTGGGCAGCGGCAACCTGCCGTACAAGACGATGTTCATCTCGCTGCCCGACACGGCCGAGGTCAACATCTGGCTGCAGCGCTACATCAAGGCCAGCGGCAGCACGGAGATCGTCGACGAGGCCAAGGCGGCCGACGCCATCTTCCAGCAACTGAGCGACACGCGGCAGAAGACCATTCTCAGCGTCAATGCCCAGGGCCGCGTGCGCGAATACCGCCTGCAACTCGACTACCGTTTCCGCATCGTCAATCAGAAGGGCCAGGTCCTGGTGCCGGCCAACGAAATCAACCTGACCCGCGACATCACCTTCGACGACTCGAACGTGCTCGCCAAGGACCTGGAAGAAGGCCTGCTCTGGCGCGACATGAACAACGACCTGGTCAACCAGATCATGCGCCGCCTGAGCATCATCAAGCCGAAGAACCCCGACGTCGAGGACGGCGAACGCTAATGCTGCTCAAGGGCGAACAGCTCGCCGCGCACCTCGAACGCGAGCTGCGGCCGCTCTACGTGCTGTACGGCGACGAGCCGCTGCTCGTCCTCGAAGCGGCCGACGCCATCCGCGCCCGCGCCCGCCAGCAGGGCTACAGCGAACGTGAAGTGCTGACCGTGCTGCCGCAGTTCGACTGGGGCCAGTTGCTGGCCGCCGGCGGCAACATGTCCCTGTTCGGCGACAAGAAGCTGATCGATCTGCGCATCCCGACCGGCAAGCCGGGCAAGGACGGTAGCGCGGTGCTGCAGCAGTGGTGCCAGAACCTGTCGCCGGACAACATGCTGCTCATCACCCTGCCCGAACTCGACTGGCGCGAGGAAAAGGCAGCCTGGTTCACCGCCCTGGTCAATGCCGGCGTCGCGCTCAAGCTCAACGCCCCGCCGTTGGCCGAACTGCCCGGCTGGATCGCCGGCCGCCTGCGCCGCCAGCAGCAGAGCGCCGATGTGGACAGCCTGAAATTCATCGCCGAACGGGTCGAAGGCAACCTGCTCGCCGCCCACCAGGAAATCCAGAAGCTCGGCCTGCTCTACCCGAGCGGCCAGCTGAGCATGGCCCAGGTGCGCGAAGCCGTGCTCAACGTCGCCCGCTACGACATCGACGGCCTGCGTGAAGCGCTGCTCGCCGGCGACCTCGGCCGCCTGAGCCGGACCCTGGACGGCCTGATGCAGGAGGGCGAAGCGCCGCCGCTGGTGCTGTGGGCGATGAGCGAGGAAATCCGCGCCCTGACCGTCATTCGTGCCGGCATGGACGCAGGGCGGCCGGTCGATCAGCTGCTCAAGGACGCCAAGGTCTGGGGGCCGCGCGCCGTGCCGGTCAAGAAGGCGCTGCAGCGTCTCAATACGGCCAGCCTGGAAGCCGCCCTGCAGCACGCCGGAAAAATCGACCGGCTGGCCAAAGGCATCGGACAAGGTAATATCTGGGAAGAATTTCTTCGCCTCGGCCTGCGGCTGTGCCCGACCAGACCGGGGCGCACGGGCAGCATGCACTGAACCAATAAAAGCGCGACACCGGGGGGTAATCATGCACTTATTTCGTCCGAGCCTGACGGCGCTCGCGCTGGCGGCTGCGCTCGGCAGCTTCCCGGCCGCCGCCCATGCCGTCGGCAGCATCGACGCCCTGCTCCCCCTGTCGCTCGAGGAACTGATCGCCACCCCGGTCGTCACCGCCTCGCGACGCCAGGAAGGCCGCGAACAGACGCCGGCCCATATCATGGTCATCACCCGCGAGCAGATGCGCGACCGACGCTACAAGAACCTGGCCGACCTGCTCGAAGACCTGCCCGGGGTCGATTTTCAGCGCGGCACGCGGTCCGGGCAATACAACAACTTCGTCTTCCAGGGCCACCTCAGCAACAACAAGCTGCTGATCCTGCTCGACGGCGTGCGCATCGACCATCCGGCCGGCGGCAAGATCCCGATCGCCGAAAACTTCTCGCTCCATTTCGCCAAGCAGGTCGAGGTCCTCTACGGCCCGGCTGCCGCGCTGTACGGCGCCGACGCGCTGGCCGGGGTGATCAACATCATTACCGACAAGCCGAGCGAAGCCGGCGGCAAAATTTCGGCCGGCTTCGGCAGCT
The DNA here is from genome assembly GCA_035298985.1 of Azonexus sp. Lineage (GTDB taxonomy): Bacteria > Pseudomonadota > Gammaproteobacteria > Burkholderiales > Rhodocyclaceae > Azonexus. The sequence goes on from DATGXM010000219.1 coordinate 3,374, forward strand.
ACGGTTCGGCGGAAGGCAATTTCCTGGCCGGCGCGCCGCTCGGCGCGGGTTTTTCGCTGACTGCCGGCGCCCATTACCAGAAAAGCGACCGCGCCCCGCTCGACAAGTATTACCCGGATTCCTATCCCAAGGTGGCGGCCGGCGGCCTGAGCGCCAGCCAGCGCGAAGACTACGTCGGCAACATCAGCAGCCAGAGCCAGTATTTCCGCCTCGATTACGAAGACCGGCTGACCGTCGGCTTCTATCGCAACAATTTCCGCAGCCTGACCAGCAACGGCGACAAGACGGTCACCAGTTACTACCTGTCCAACGCCTATTGGGACGCGACCATCGACACCTGGTACGGCAAGTTCCGGGCCGCTCTGACGCCGGCCCTGAGCAGCGAAACCGTCATCGACGTCTCGAATTACGAGGTTTCGCCGCAGACCCGCTACGTCAATGTCTTCACCGGCTTTGCCGACCATGGCTACGACTACGCGCTGGCCCGGCGGCGCAGCATCGAGCAGAACCTGAACTGGCGCGCCACGGAGACACACGTCGTGCAGGGCGGCGTCGGCTATCGCGACTACAAGGCGATCGAAACCCCCGACCTGCCGCATCCCTACGATACGAATAAGGGGCCGCAGGCCCAGGGCATGATCTACCCGAACACCAACCTGCCGCTGCGCATCTTCGATACCAACTATTACAGCTGGTTCGGCTACCTGCAGTGGCAGGCGCAGTGGACGCCCGCTTTCTCGACCATGCTCGGCTTCCGCGACGACTGGTATTCGACCTACGGCAACAGCGTCAATCCGCGCGTTGGCGCGGTGTGGAAGGCGGCTCCCGGCAATTACCTGAAACTCCTCTACGGCGAAGCCTTCCGCGCGCCGTCACCGGAAGAGGTCTACAGCGCCTTCGGGTCCTTCACCGGCGCCCAGGACATCAACGGCAACTACACCGCCAGCGCCCGCTTCCGTGCCCCCAACGAAAAGCTCCAGCCGGAAAAATCGAAAACCTGGTCACTGACCTGGGACTGGCGTCCGCGCCACAACCTCAACTTGGTGACCAATACCTATTTCACCAAGGTCAGCGATGTGGTGATCACGCTGAACGACCAGTCGCCCGTCCAGTACATTCCCGGCGCCCTGCTGTCCAAGACCAGCTCGAAACAGAATGCCGGTGAGGACCGCTACTACGGCATCGATTTCATTCCGCAGTGGCAGTTCCACCTCGCCGGCCCATGGACAGGCGACCTTTGGGGCAGCTACAGCTACATCCGGGGAACCACGCGCAACCCGGTGGACCAGGTCGATTGGGAGCAAACCAATATCGCCGCCCACAAGGTCAAGCTCGGCGTCACCTTCCGCTATCAGGACTGGCTGACCATCACGCCGCGCCTGCAGTGGATAGGCGAAACGACGACCGGCATGCCGGATACGACGAAAGCCGCCGGCGAACGCCTGAAGACCGATGCCTACACCGTCGCCAGCCTGCATATCGGCGCCCACAAACTGGCCGGCGAACGCCTGTCGCTCAACTTCGATATCTACAACCTGTTCGATGCGCGCTATTACGCCGCGCACGGTTCGTCGAGCGACACCCTGCTGCAGGTCCCGCAGCAACCGCGCACCCTGATGGGAACGGCCGAATACCGCTTCTGAGCCTCCGGCGTGCCTTTCCTGAACCTTCCTGCCGTGTTTCGCCCCGTCCGGCTTGCCGCACTGTGCCTGAGCCTGTTGCCCCTGGCGGCACCGGCCGAGGACGTTTCCGAATACGGCATGAAGGCCATGCTGTTCTACCGGCTCTCCCAGTTCGTTTAC
>DATGXM010000220.1:0-5187 GCA_035298985.1 Azonexus sp.
GGCGGGTGGCCGTGGGCGGCATCCGCAGCGCCGCCGAACGCCGGGCCGCCCATGCCGCCGGAGCGGATGCCGTGCAGGTGCATCGCCTGTTCGTCGCCGACGGCGCCGCCTGCCTGATGGCCTTGTCATGAATTTCTGGAGCGTTTTTTGGCAAACGGCCGGGTGCCGGGACAGGGCCGCCCCCGAATAATCGATTGTGGCGCGGCATGGTGCCGCCCATCAAACTTTGGAGACATACCATGTGGAATACACCGGCCTACTGCGAAATCCGCCTCGGCTTTGAAGTCACCGCCTACGTTTACGTGCGCTAAGACGAACGCGGGGTGACGGCCACACGCCACCGCCCCGCCGACCTTCCCCATCTGCCGAGCCGACCATGCCGACCATCCCCGAACGTCCCCGCCTGAATCCGCACTTCGTCTTCCGCTGGGAATCCAGCCAGGACGCCCACATCCTGCTCTACCCGGAAGGCCTGATCAAACTGAGTCCGGAAGCCGCCGAAATCATCGGCCGCTGCGACGGCGTGCGCACAACCGCGGCCATCATCGCCGAACTCGACGCCGCCTTCCCCGGCCACGCCGAGGCGATTGCCGCCGACACCCATGCCTTCATCGCCACGGCCGGCGACAAGGGCTGGCTGCGCGAGGCCTGAGACGGCCCGCTACGGGCCTTGACCAGGCCATAACCAGGCCTTGACCGGTTCGCTACACGCCACGCGAGGCGAACCGGGCATTGCTCACACCGGGGTCAGCTTGGCGTATTCGAGGGCCAGCCACTTCATGCCGCTGCCGCCGAAATTGACCTGTACGCGGGCATCGGCGCCGCGGCCTTCGGTGGACACGATGACACCGATGCCGAACTTGGCGTGCTCGACCGTCTGCCCGATACGCAGGCCGCCGCCGGCCGGCGGCTCGGCATAACCGCCGCCGAAGGAGGCGAACGAGGGCACCGCCGAGGTCGCTTCCGCCTTCTTGTTCAGCTTGCGCATCAGGCCTTCCGGGATTTCGTCGAGGAAGCTCGACGGCATGCAGTAGCGCGTCTGGCCATGCAGCATGCGGGTCTGCGCGCAGGACACGTAGAGCCGCTGACGGGCCCGGGTCACCGCCACGTACATCAACCGGCGCTCCTCCTCCAGCCCGTCCTTGCCTTCATTGACCGAATTCTCGTGCGGGAACAGGCCCTGCTCGAGGCCGGTGATGAAGACGACATCGAATTCCAGGCCCTTGGCGGCATGCACCGACATCAGCTGGACGGCGTCCTGCCCTTCGCCGGCCTGGTGCTCGCCGGCTTCCAGCGATGCCAAAGTGAGGAAGGAAACCAGCGCCCCGCCCTCGCCGATCGCCCCTTCGTCGTCGATGAAGGTGGCGGCGGCGTTGATCAGTTCGTCCAGGTTTTCCAGCCGGTCCTGGCCTTCCTTCTCGGTCCGGTAATGCTGGGCCAGGCCACTCTTCTCGATGACGTGCTCGACCATTTCCGGCAGCGGCAAGCCCTCGGTCTCCTGACGCAGGCTTTCGATCAGCCGGATGAAGGCACCCACCGTCTGCCCGGCCTTGCCGGTCAGCGAAGCGGCAGCGTTGTACAGGCTGGAATTCATCTGGTGGGCGGTGGCCTGCAGGTTTTCCAGCGAACGGGCGCCGATGCCGCGGGTCGGGAAATTGACGACGCGCAGGAAGGCGGTGTCGTCGTCCGGATTGCCCAGGAGGCGCAGGTAGGCCAGGGCATGCTTGATTTCCTGGCGCTCGAAGAAGCGCAGGCCGCCATAGACCTTGTACGGCACGTTCTTGGTGAACAGCTCGTTTTCCAGCACCCGCGACTGGGCGTTGGAGCGGTAGAGCAGCGCGATCTGCGTCGGCGACACGCCGTCGCGCACCAGTTCGCGGATCTCCTCGACCACGAAACGCGCCTCGTCGAGGTCGGAATAGGCTTCGAAGGCGCGAATCGGCTCACCCTCGCCGGCGTCCGTCCACAGGTTCTTGCCCAGGCGTTCGCGGTTGTTCTTGATGATGGCGTTGGCGGCGGCCAGGATATTACCCTGCGAACGGTAGTTCTGCTCCAGCCGGATGACGTTCTGGCCAGCGCTGGTGGTGCAATACTCGCGCTCGAAATCGCGCATGTTGCCGACTTCGGCACCGCGGAAACGATAGATCGACTGGTCGTCGTCGCCCACGGCAAAGACATTCGCCCCGCCGCCGGCCAGCAATTTCAGCCAAGCGTACTGCAGCACGTTGGTGTCCTGGAATTCATCGACCAGGATGTGCCGGAAGCGTTGCTGATAATGGGCACGCAAAGGTTCGTTGCGCTGCAGCAATTCATAGCAGCGCAGCAGCAGTTCGGCGAAGTCCACCACCCCCTCGCGATTGCACTGCGCCTCGTATTCGGCATAGATTTCGACGCGCTTTTGCGTGTAGTTGTCGTATACCTCGGCCTGCCCGGCGCGCACGCCCTGTTCCTTGTGGGCATTGATGAAGTGGCACAGCTCGCGCGGCGGGTATTTTTCGTCGTCGATATTCAGGTTTTTCAGCAGGCGCTTGACCATGGCCAGCTGGTCGGCCGAATCGAGAATCTGGAAGGTCTGCGGCAGCCCGGCCTCGCGGAAATGCGCGCGCAGCAAGCGATTGCACAGGCCGTGGAAGGTGCCGATCCACATGCCGCGGACGTTGATCGGCAGCAGCGCGGCGAGGCGCGCCGTCATCTCCTTGGCCGCCTTGTTGGTGAAGGTCACGGCCAGGATGCCGTGCGGCCCGACCTGGCCGGTCGAAATCAGCCAAGCGATGCGGGTGGTCAGCACCCGCGTCTTACCGCTTCCCGCGCCGGCGAGGATCAACCCATGCACCGGCGGCAGGGTCACGGCCTGGAGTTGCGGAGGATTCAGATTAGCCAGAAGATCGGACATAAAGACACCAAAATTTCATTTAAATCAAAAAGATGCATGCCAATGTCAAAAGGTCTGACCAGTTAGTTGCATTTGTGCAACGTCAGCAGCAAAGATTCAACATTTTTTCACAGACAGACGCCCGGTGCACTCGTATACTTCGGTCAACAAAAAAATATTGCAGTGCACAAAACCTTTTGCTCACAAGGCAGTCATATTCGATAGCGGTCACCACCGCGAAGGAGAACAGCGATGAATAGCATGCACCCACCCAAGATCCTGCCATGGGTCGCCCGCAAGGCGGGCATCACGGACGAACTCGCCCTCAAGCTGTGGCGCCGCGCCGTCAGCGAAGCAGAATACCTTACCGGCAAGGCCGAAGGCTCGGAATTCTGGGGTCTGAGCGTCGAACGCTTCCTAGCCATCGTCGAGGACGAAATCGGCAATGCGCCGTCCTACAACCTGACCCCGGCGCCGCAAATGTCGTGGATGTGGCGTCACCAGACCCGCATGTCGATGCTTTCCCTGCTCGCCACCCAGAATGCCTACCGTATTTGGCAGAACACCTGGGACAACATGTGCCACCCGCAAAAAAAAGCGGCCTAAGCCAGCGGCACTGACGTAATACGACCTTGCGGCGCGTGCAGGCGCCGCAACATTTTTTCCGGCTTGCCCCTGGTTGGCCGGCTGCCGCAACTACAGCAGCAGCGCCCATCGGCGGCGGGCCAGCCCCTATCTTGTTCGAAAAACGGCAAACCGCCGGTGCCGGAACGCCGTTTCGACGGCACCGACAGGCACGCGCCTCAGACGGTATAATTCGCGGTTAATCTCTGATTTCCAGCGAAGAATTCCGCCATGCCCATGCAGGACAAATACTCCCCGGCCGACATTGAGCGCGCCGCCCAGCAACACTGGGAACTGACCGGCGCCGCCCGCGCCGTCGAAGACACCACCAAGCCCAAGTACTACTGCCTGTCGATGTTCCCGTACCCGTCCGGGAAGCTGCACATGGGCCACGTCCGCAACTACACCATCGGCGACGTGCTGAGCCGCTTCCACAAGATGCAGGGCTACAACGTGCTGCAGCCGATGGGCTGGGACGCCTTCGGCATGCCGGCCGAGAATGCCGCGCTGGCCAACAACGTCGCGCCGGCCGGGTGGACCTATTCCAACATCGACTACATGAAGACCCAGCTCAAGTCGCTGGGCTTCGCCATCGACTGGAGCCGAGAACTGGCGACCTGCACGCCCGAGTACTACCGCTGGGAGCAGTGGCTGTTCACCCGCCTTTATGAAAAGGGCCTGGTCTACAAGAAACTGGGCACCGTGAACTGGGACCCGGTCGACCACACCGTGCTCGCCAACGAGCAGGTGATCGACGGCCGCGGCTGGCGCTCTGGCGCGCTGATCGAGAAGCGCGAGATCCCCATGTATTACATGAAGATCACCGCCTACGCCGACGAGCTGCTGACCGAACTCGACAACCTGCCGGGCTGGCCGGAACAGGTCCGCCTGATGCAGAAGAACTGGATCGGCAAGAGCACCGGCGTCCGCTTCGCCTTCCCGCTCGCCGACAACCCGGATGAAAAGCTGTGGGTATTCACCACCCGCGCCGACACCATCATGGGCGTCACCTTCGTTGCCGTCGCCGCCGAGCACCCGCTGGCCACCAAGGCCACCGCGAACAATCCCGAACTCGCCGCCTTCATCGAGGAATGCAAGAAGGGCGGCGTCGCCGAGGCTGACCTCGCCACGATGGAAAAGAAGGGCCTGCCCACCGGCATCTACGTCACCCACCCGCTGACCGGCGAGCAGGTCGAAGTCTGGGTCGGCAACTACGTGCTGATGAGTTACGGCGACGGCGCCGTGATGGCCGTGCCGGCCCACGACGAGCGCGATTTCGCCTTCGCCAAGAAATACAACCTGCCGATCAAGCAAGTGATCGCCGCCGACGGCGAGACCTTCAGCCTCGATGGCTGGCAGGAATGGTACGGCGACAAGCAGAAGGGCGCCTGCATCAATTCCGGCAAGTACGACGGCCTGGCCTATGAAGCGGCCGTCGATGCCATCGCCGCCGACCTCGCTGCCAAGGGCATCGGCGACAAGAAGGTGCAGTTCCGCCTGCGCGACTGGGGCATATCCCGTCAGCGCTACTGGGGCTGCCCGATCCCGATCATCCACTGCCCGACCTGCGGCGACGTGCCGGTGCCCGACGACCAGTTGCCGGTCGTGCTGCCCGAGAACGTCGAGATCACCGGTGCCGGCTCGCCGTTGGCCCGGATGCCCGAGTTCTACGAGACCACCTGCCCGAAGTG
>DATGXM010000221.1:0-3167 GCA_035298985.1 Azonexus sp.
CCCGACCGAACGCTTCGCCCAGCCTTTCATCGTCAACGAAGCCCCTTCCGACATCGGCCTCTCCTCCCCCGCCAGCACCCTGCTCTTCGCCGGCGCCAACCTGCACGCCACGGTCCAGCAGGACTTCCACATCGCCAGCGCCCATACCGTATCCACCGCCGTCGGCGAAGGCGCCAGCTGGTTCAGCCACGCCGGCGGCATCAAAAGCATCGCCCAGGCCGGCACCCACACCATCCAGGCCCATACCGACGAGATGGAAATCCTCGCCGATCAATCGATCACGGTGACCAGTTCGAACGACGAGATACACATCTTGGCCAAGGAAAAAATCGTCCTCCAGGCCGGGCAATCGTCCGTCACGCTGGAGGGCGGCAACATCACTTTTGCCTGCCCGGGAAAATTTTCGGTTAAGGGAAGTGGGCAGGCTTTTCTGGGGCCGGAAAGTGATAGTGCCGATCTCGTAGCTCTCCCCACAGGCCAAGTCAGCCAGCCTTTGCTAAACGACTATGGTATTCAACTGGATGCCGGCAGTTTCTTTGAGTACGACCCTCAGATGCAAGGTGCTGATTACCAAGTCTGGACAGTAGGAGAAACCCCGGTGTTACTGGAACGCGGGACACTTAACAGCATAGGGCGATCCAATCTGGTCATGACGCCTTCGACACAGGCAGTCGATATTCTATTCGGCGAAGGCGAGTGGCTGGACATTGAAGACATCCAGGCAGATGCCGACAAGGAGTTGGCATGAGCGCGTGGAGAGACTTCCTGGACGGACTATTCCCACCGGGCGACAAACCCGGCGAGGTCATGATCTGCTTTGTAAACCGCTACCTTGAAGGGCTGGACGGCATCAAATACAAGATCAAATTCGACGGCATGGAAAAGGCTGGCGTTACAACGGAGGAGAGCTACAGTGTGACGTTGAAGCCCAAGAGTTTTAAACCGATTCAAATTTTTGTGTGGTCGCGCACGGCGCTCGCATTCAAGCAACTGGACGATGTAGTGCCCGAGTTGGGCAAGAAAAAACTCGTGCGCAAGATGTTGAAGACCGTCAAAACCACTGGGAACCCTAGGCAAGTACCTAAAAAGGCCGACAGCTCGCCCCCCCAAAAACCGACCCCAAGTACCGCCGGGCCTTCGCCGGTTGGCAATCAAGGACAAATCCCGAAAGACGGCAAGAACGAAAACGGGCAACCTCAGGCTATCCCTGCCAGACCTGTGCCAACACAAATCACCACGGAGCAGTTGCGAAAGATATTCCCAAAAAACAAGGGTGGTATCCCGACTGATACGCACCTTCAGGAAGTGGCGGATGAACTGAACAGAGACCTGCCCAAGTACAAGCTGGACACGCCAACTCGTCGAGCCCATTTCTTCGGACAGATCAAGCGCGAATCTCCGCAGTTATCCGGGGCCGCCGAGAGCTTGAACTACACGCCTACCGGGCTAATCGCGACTTTCGGCTACTATAAAAAACACAAGTCCGAGGCTGAAACTGACGGGCGTCTTGAAGAAAAAGGAAAGGATGGCAAGAAAAAGATCACCCGTGCGGCAGATGAAGAGGTGATAGGAAATAAAGTATATGGCCCCAAAGGAAAAGCTGCCGATCTCGGAAACAAGGAAAACGGTGATGGATGGAGGTTCCGTGGCCGAGGAATGAAACAGACCACTGGAAGATTCAACTACGGAATCCTGAACGATAGGCACAAAGCGTTATGGTCAGAGGATGTCGATTTCGTCGCCAACCCGGATCTCGTATGCAAAATGCCTTATGCCGTACGTTCGGCTGTAGTGTTTTGGATTGCAAATTCTTGTTGGCAAGCTGCCGATGGAGGCATCTCCGATTCGGCTATAGATGCCGTAACCAAAATTGTTAATGCCGGAGAGCTAGCTAACCACAATGCCGGCAAATATACCGACAACAACAACCCGGTTATTTGTCGGCGCAGCTACACCAAACTCGCTTACGCCGCATTCACATAACCACAGGCACACTAATGACTCGATTGACTGTCCATTTATGCATGCTGATATTTCTTGCCGCTCTGACACCAGCGGTGTATGCAGATTTGTCGTTAGATACAACAATAAAACCCGGTGAAGTATTTGCCAAGCTGGAACCACAACTTGAAACAACTGTTAAGGCTTATGGCGATAGCCATTCCGCAGACTTTGGTGGAAGTATCGGAAAATATGGGACTTACCCTTATTTCGAGGGTTCTAATTTTTCTTGGCGGCTCAATTCTGAAAAATATTTCTCAGAAATCGCTGCTTTCGTTCCAGACTCAACGCCAGTGGAAGATTGCAGATCCAACAGAGATAATCCGCTAAACAACTATTGCGATCAGGCCCGCATAAGACATCTGGTTTGTCACCTATTCATGTTTTCGCATAATTTGCTGTTAGAAGGCGTAACTCCACTCAATATCAAGCGTGATAGTCGAGTGTTGCTCGGAAAACCTTTGTGTCGATCCGTTAAGGCAATGTCTGTCGCTAAGGAAATTCCAAACGGCATGCTGGTTACGCTCGGATATAGTGACAGTGGTGCCCCTACTGATCCACGTAACGATCCCCCTGAATTTGTCACCACCGTTTTACTGCGCTTCGATGACGAAGGTGGAAAACTTAAGGTTGAGCAGGATGATAGCTGCTTAGGAAATCCGAATAAATACGCGACTATCGCCCATGCGAGAAAAGCACTGAAGCAATGCTCTGGGAAAAAGTAGTCGAGCGCCGTTGAGCGTTATTCGCCAAGGATGACAACAACTAGGCATCGCTCCGTCCGGAGTAGGTAACTACGAAACTATCCTAATCCGCGAAATTGCTCGCCGCCTCGGCCACCCATTCCAGCGCCTTGATGCAGGCCCGGGCGATGGGGGGGGACAGTCCGGCGTGGCCGGCTTGGGCGACCGGGAACCAGGTCGCTTCGGGCCAGGCGCGATGCAGCATTTCGGCCGCCTGTGGCGGGCACACCGGATCGGCGAGGCCCTGCACGATGGCGGCCGGGATGTGGCGCAGGCGTTCGACGCCGGCTAGCAACTGGCCGGGCATCAGGAAACAGTCGCGGGTCAGGTAGTGCATCTGGATGCGCACCTTGGCCAGCTCCCGGTCGTCCGGCTCGCGCTCCAGTGGTGGCTCGCCAAGCAGGGCCCGCTCGTAATCCAGCC
>DATGXM010000222.1:0-4609 GCA_035298985.1 Azonexus sp.
AAGCCGCGCTCGCGCAGGAAGCCGGTCAGGTAGGCAGTGGCCGGGTAGGGGGTGTTCAGCTGCGTCATCGGTGGGATGACGCTGAGGATGCGGGGTGTGGCGAGGGTCATGAGGCGGGAGTTTACCCGTCTCCGGCCCGCCGACGGTCAATAAAAGAGGCTGACGAGGTCGAGGCTGGGCTTGCGGCCGACTTCCGTGCCGTGCCGTTCCAGCCAGCGCCGGGCATGGGCGCGGCCAACCGCGAACAGGTCTTCGAAAAAGGCGTGGCTGACCGCGAGCTTGCTGTCCGAGGGCATTTCGCCGAGGACGTGTTCGGCGCTGATGGCATGGAAGCGCAGGCCGGCCAGCCGGCGCTCGAAGCGGGCGATGGGCAGCTTGTCGAGCAGCCAGGCGGGTAGGCCGGGCGCGGCGATGTGTTCGTGCAAATGGGCGAACATCCGCATTTCGCGCAGGAAGGTCGAGTTAAAGGACAGTTCGCGCAGCCGGGTGCGGATGTCCTCAGCGGTCTCCGGCGTTTCGGCGTAACGCAGCGGCGTGAGCAGAACGAGCAGGATGTCCGGCGTGCGGCAGTCGTAGAACAGCGGGAAGACGGCTGGATTGGCACTGTAGCCGCCGTCCCAGTACGGTTCGCCGTCGATCACGATGGTCCGGTGGATGGTCGGCAGGCAGGCCGAGGCGAGAAAGACGTCGGCCGACAGTTCGTGGTTGCCGAACATGCGCAGCTTGCCGGAGTTGGCGTGGGTGGTGGCGATGAACAGCTTGACCGGGCTGTCGCGGCGCAGGCGCTCGAAGTCGAAGCGGGATGCGAGCAGGTCGCGCAGCGGATTCAGGTCGAAGGGATTGATCTGCTCCGGGCTCAGGTAGTTTGTCCATTGCAGCATCATCTTGAGCGCCGGAGAGATGGCGCCGGGCGAGCCGCTCGGGGTGGGCATCGGCGCCAGGTCGGCGATACCGCTCCAGAAAGCGCGCAGGGTTTCCCGGGCGCCTTCGCGGCCGCCGGTCATCAGGCCGTGCGCCAGGCAGAGGGCGTTCATGGCCCCGGCGCTGGTGCCGCTGACGCCTTCGAAGGTGAAGCGCGGGTCTTCCAGCAGGGCGTCGAGCACGCCCCAGGTGAAGGCGCCATGTGCGCCGCCGCCTTGCAGGGCGAGGCTGATCGGGCGGGATTCGGTCGGGTTCGGCATCGTCTTGGCTCACATGGGTTGGCGGAGTCCGGAGATCATGCCATCAGCGCATGACGGGCCGAGGTCTGCTTCAGGTTTCGGAAAAACTGACCAGATCCAGATCAGCCGCTTCCGTGCGCAGCGGAATCAGCGCCTGATAGGCCGCCGAGTTGAACCAGCCGTCGACGGCCGCTTCGTTCGGAAAGCGGATGACGACCGTATCGCTATGCCGGTGTTCGCCGCCAAGGACCGCCAGCCGTTCGCCACGAAAGACCAGTTCGGCCTGCCAGGGGGCCAGGGTGGCCGGCACCCGGGCGCGATACTCGGCCCACTTGGCGGCGTCTTTGACGGTGATGTGTCCGATGACGTAAGCCACGTTCATTCTCCCTATTCCCATGTGCTGGACGAATCGGCCAGCTTTTCGAGCAGTTGCAGATCCTTGATGCGGACGGCGATGCCGGTGCCGTGCGGCGCCACGGTGGCCGGGAAGGCCGGCGCCTGCCAGACACCGGCCTCGACGACGGCATTGGCGCCCATGCTGCGCGCTTTTTCGGCGAGCAGGGCCATCGCCTTGCGGGTGCTGCCGAACCAGCGCGAATAGACCTCGATGCGGCCGAGAACCTCGTAATCGCCCTGCGCCGGCAGGCTGTTGAAGGTGACCAGGGTCTTGGTGTTGAGCGTGTGGGCGCTGGGGCCGGTCTTGCTGCCGTGCCATGGGTTGCCGTAGGTGGCGGAGCGATGGTCGAGCAGCACGGACTGGGCGCTGGCTGCCGTGCACGAAAGGCCGGCAGCGGCCACGAGGCAGAGGCGAAGGAGAAGGTTGCGGAAGGGCGGGATCACCGTGTATTCCTGTAGATGCGGTGGCGGATGGGCGAATGATAGGGGATGCGGGGGGCATGTCAAAGTCGTGAAACATTGGAATGGTCCAATGCGCGCCCCTGCTACTCCATTTTTTCAAGATGCATCGCTCCGGCCTTTCCCGTTTTGCCGTCTACCTTGCCCTGTCTTCGTCATTGGTGCTGATGGGGCCCACCGTCCATGCGCTGGCCCAGCCTGCCGTCGTCGCCAAGGGGAGCGATGCCGGACAGGTCGCCCAGGACATCGCCAGCGCGGGCCGCCTGCGCATGCAGTCGCAACGCCTGGCCAAGCTTTACCTGCAGGCCGGAATGGGACTCAAATCCGCCGCGGCGCGACAGCAGATCGATGCCACCATCGGCGAGGTCGATGCCGAATTCGGCCGCCTGGCGCGCTATGCCAGGAAGGCGAACATCCAGCGCAACCATGCGCGCAGCGAAGCCTTGTGGCAGGAAATGCGCGCCGCCCTGAAGAAAACCCCGGATGCCGCGACGAGCGAGCGGGTGAACCAGCTTGCCGACGAACTGATGGTGCATGCCGGCAAGCTGGCGATGCAGATCGAAGGCGAGAGCGAAACCTCGGTCGGCCGCCTGCTCGACCTGTCCTCCCGTCTTAATATGCTGTCGCAGCGTCTGGCCCGCCTGTATCTGCAGGCCTACAGCGGCAACCGGACGCAAGGCGTGCTGGTCGATATCGAACAGGCGCGCAAGGAATTCGCCAGCGGTTTGCAGGAACTCGACGCCGCCCGCGAAAACTCGTCGGCCAGCCGCGAAGCGATCGGCCTGGCGCGCAATCAGTGGATATTCTTCGATGGTGCGATCAGCGATCTGGGCAAGGTGGATCGTCGCGAAGACAAGTCGGCGCAGAATGTGGCGACCAGCAGCGAACGCATCGCGCAGGTCCTGGACCAGACCAGCCTGCAATACGCCCGCGACTACGCCGACGGCCAGCGCACCAGCCGCTAAGGCTTTCCGCAAAGGCAAAGGGCGGCCAGTCGGCCGCCCTTTTATCGTTTACCGCTGGCCGGTTCAGACCAGGCCGAGGCTTTCCTCGACGCCCAGGTGTACGTTCATAGCCTGCACGGCAGCGCCCGACGCGCCCTTGCCGAGGTTGTCGAGGCGGGCGACGACCAGCATGCGCTCATCGTTGCCGAAGACGGCGATATCGACGCGGTTGGTGTCGTTGTTGGCTTCGACGTTGTAGAAACCGCCTTCCGTCGTCGCCGCCAGATCGACCGGCAGCACGTTGATGAAACGCTCGCCGGCGTAGTAGTCGGCGATGATCTTCTGCACGTCGGCCGGCGAGGCTTTGCGGCTGAACTGCTGCGGCTGCAGGTAGGCGGTGACGGCCAGGCCTTTGTAGAACGGGCCGACGATGGGCTGGAAGATCGGCGCCACGCTCAGGCCGGTGTAGGCCTGCATTTCTGGCAGGTGCTTGTGGGCCAGGGCGAGGGCGTAGGGACGCGGCGCCTTGAGGCGGGCCGTGTCGTTGGCGGCGGCCTGGTAATCGGCGATCATCGACTTGCCGCCACCCGAATAGCCGGTGATCGAGTTGGCGGTGATCTGCGTGGCGGCCGGCAGCAGGCCGGCTTCGACCAGCGGGCGCAGGGCGAGGATGAAGGCGGTGGCGTGGCAGCCCGGGTTGGCGATGCGCTTGGAAGCCTTGATCTTGGCGCGCTGGTCCTTGGCCAGTTCCGGCAGGCCGAAGGTCCATGCCGGATTGACCCGGTGCGCGGTCGAAGCGTCAATGACGCAGGTGTTCGGGTTGTCGACCAGCGACACCGATTCCTTGGCAGCCTCGTCCGGCAGGCATAGGAAAGTCACGTCGGAGGCATTGATCAGGCGCTTGCGCTCGGCCAGGTCCTTGCGCTTGTCGGCCTCGATGCGGAGGACTTCGACATCGCTGCGCTGGGCGAGGTATTCGTTGATCTGCAGGCCGGTAGTGCCTTCCTGGCCATCGACAAAGACTTTGTAGGTCATGGTGAATCCGCTGTTGGGTCTAAAGGCTGAATTTTGTCAGAAAATTGTGACGCTTTGGGTTTGCCGGCGGCTCAGTGCGGCAGTTTCTGCTTGATGGCCGGCAACGCGGCCTGTGCGGCGCGCTCGCCTTCGAGCATGGCATCGTTGCGGGCGGTGAAATCCCAGGATTTGACGTAGGGCAGCTTCGGACGGATCACCACGTCGGCCCCCTTGAGTTCGTTGGCGGCGATGGCGCCGCCCATGATGGTCGTTGTCTGCCACATGATGGCGGTCATGCTGTCGATTGGCTGGCCGTCCGGCTTGGACGAAATATCGACGGCGATGACGAAGTCGGCGCCCATGTCGCGCGCCGCCTGGACCGGCACCGGGCTGCTCAGGCCGCCGTCGACATAGCTGTGGCCGCGGAACTGCGCCGGCTGGAAAACGCCGGGAACGGCGGCCGAGGCGCGCACCGCCATGCCGGTATCGCCGGTGCGGAAAACGATGCGCTCGCCGCTGTTGAGGTCGGTGGCGACGGTGGCGAAGGGGCGGTTCAGGCGTTCGATCGGCCGCTTGTTGAGGTGCTGGTTGATGAAATCCTGCAGCGCCTCGCCCTTGAGCAGGCCGCGCCCGCCC
>DATGXM010000223.1:0-21795 GCA_035298985.1 Azonexus sp.
CAATAACGTGGATAGGGGATAATCCACTCTCCATGGCGGGCCTCCCCGCATTGCAAGGTAGTGAACCTGGTCAGGTCCGGAAGGAAGCAGCCACAGCCATTAACTGCAAGTGCCGGGGGTTAGGCTCGCCATTTTCATTTCTTCCTCCATCGGTGTGGGGCGCATGAGTTATCAAGTTCTTGCGCGCAAGTGGCGGCCGCGCAATTTTTCGACGCTGGTTGGGCAGGAGCATGTGGTGCGCGCCTTGTCGCACGCCCTTGCCGAACAACGCCTGCACCATGCCTATCTGTTTACCGGCACCCGCGGTGTCGGCAAGACGACCATTGCACGGATTCTCGCCAAGTCGCTGAATTGCGAGACCGGCATCACCGCTACCCCTTGCGGTCAATGTTCCGCCTGCCAGGAAATCGATAGCGGCCGTTTCGTCGATCTGCTCGAGGTCGATGCGGCGACCAATACCCGCGTCGATGAAATGCGCCAGCTGCTCGAGAACGCGGTGTATGCCCCGACGCGTGGCCGCTTCAAGGTCTACGTGATCGACGAAGTGCACATGCTGTCCAATTCGGCCTTCAACGCCATGTTGAAGACCCTGGAAGAGCCGCCGGAGCACGTCAAGTTCATCCTGGCGACGACCGATCCGCAGAAGATTCCCGTCACCGTGCTGTCGCGCTGCCTGCAGTTCAATCTGAAGCAGATGCCGGCGGTGGCGATTACCGGCCATCTCGCCCATATCCTGCAGGCCGAAGGCGTGCCCTACGACATGCCGGCGCTGTCGCTGGTCGCCCGCTCGGCGGCGGGCAGCATGCGCGATGCCTTGTCCCTGCTCGATCAGGCCATCGCTCATGGCGCCGGCAAGGTCGAGGAGGCGCAGGTCCGCGGCATGCTGGGGACGGTCGATCAGGATTTCCTGCTCGCTATCCTGGAAGCCTTGCAGGCCGGCGAGGGCGCTGCCCTGCTGCAGGTGGCGACCGACATGGGCGTGCGCAGCCTGTCCTTCTCGGCCGCCTTGCAGGAACTGGGTGCCTTGCTGACGCGCATCCAGATCATTCAGTGCGTACCGACCGCCATCGATGACGACGAGCCGGAAAAGGAGCGTATCGTGGCGCTGGCCCAGGCGTTCTCCGCCGAATTCGTCCAGCTGGCCTACCAGATCGTCAATGTCGGGCGGACCGAGCTGGCCAGTGCGCCGGACGAGTATTCGGGTTTTGTCATGACCCTGCTTCGCCTGCACGCCTTCCGTCCGAGCAGCGTGGCCGATGTGGTCGGTTCCGTCGTCGCGCGCAGCCGGGCGCCGCAGCCTGCTGTCAGGCCCTCGGCTCCGCCGGTGCAGGCGGCACCGGCGATACAGTCGGTGCCCGCGGCGCAGCAGCCCGTGGCGCGTCCAGAAGTGCAGCCGGCTGCCCCGGTGCGTGCTCCGGTTGCAGGCGAAAGCGACTGGCACCAGATCGTTGCCGCGCTGACTATCAGCGGCCTGGCCCGCGAGCTGGCCCAGAATTGCGAATTGCGCCAACTGAGCGAGGGGCAATGCCTGCTCCGCCTGTCGCCCAAGCAGACACATCTGCAGATGAAGCCCAACCCCGAGCGCCTGCAGCAGGCGCTGGCCGACTATCTCGGCCGTCCGGTGCAGTTGCGTATCGAACTGGGTGAAAACGAAGTCGATACCCCGGCGGCGACGGTGGGCAAGCAGCGGCAGGAGCAGCAGGAAAGAGCGGAGAGCGCGATCGCTCAGGATGGATTCGTTCGCGACGTGATTGACACCCTCGGGGCGTCTGTTGTGCAAACATCAATCAAACCAATCGTCTAACGGAGAAATGAACATGATGAAGGGTGGCTTGGGTGGCCTGATGAAGCAGGCGCAGGCAATGCAGGAAAACATGAAGAAGGCCCAGGATCAGCTGGCCCAGCTCGAAGTCGAGGGGCAGTCCGGGGCCGGGATGGTCAAGGTGGTGATGACCTGCGCCCATGAAGTGCGCCGGGTTAGCATCGATCCGTCGGTGATGGACGATCGCGAAATGCTCGAAGATCTGGTCGCCGCCGCCCTGAACGACGCCGTGCGGCGTGGCGAGGCGCTGAGCAAGGAAAAGATGGCGGGCTTTACGGCCGGCCTCAACCTGCCGCCCGGATTCAAGCTGCCGTTCTGATTCAGTGAATCCTTCAGCGCTCGATTCGCTGATCGAGGCCTTGCGTTGCCTGCCCGGCGTCGGGCCGAAGTCGGCGCAGCGCATGGCCTACCATCTGCTGCAACGTGATCGTTCCGGTGCCCAGCGCCTGGGGGACGCGGTGCAGCACGCGCTGCAGGCGATCCGCCATTGCCAGCGCTGCAATACCTTTTCCGAAGCTGACATCTGCGAGCGCTGCCTGTCGCCGCGCCGGGACACCAGTGTCCTGTGCGTGGTCGAGACGCCCGTCGATATGAACATGATGGAGCAGACCCTGAGCTATCAGGGGCTGTACTACGTGCTGATGGGGCGCATTTCGCCGCTCGACGGCGTCGGCCCGCGCGAACTTGGCCTCGATCGCCTGATGGCGCGGGCGCTCGACGGGGTGGTCAAGGAGGTCATCCTGGCCACCAACTACACCAACGAGGGCGAGGCGACGGCGCATTACATCACCGCCATGCTCAAGCCTAAGGGGATTGGCGTCACCCGGATCGCCCGCGGTGTGCCGGTAGGTGGGGAGTTGGAATATGTGGATAGCGGCACGCTGGCGCAGGCTTTGCGCGAGCGAAAGAGCTGTTCCGGGTGACAGCGGCTTTTAACGACGGTTCCGTTGTCGTATAATTGAGCGTTTATTTTTATCCCATCCAATTCCTTTAGGGGTCAGCGTTATGAGCAATCAAGGAAAAGTGGACTGCGGACGGCGGCGTCTGGTCGTCGCGACCGCAGCCGTGGGCGGGGCGGGTGCGGTTGCCGCGCTTGTGCCGTTCGTCTCCAGCTTGCTTCCTTCCGAACGCGCCAAGGCAGCAGGCGCTCCGGTCGAAGTCGATATCAGCAAGCTCGAACCGGGTCAGATGATGACCGTCGAGTGGCGCGGCAAGCCGGTGTGGATCATCAACCGCACCAAGGACATGCTGGACACCCTGCCCAAGCTGGCCGACGCGGTCGCTGATCCGAAATCCGAAAAGAACCAGCAACCGGCCTATGCCAAGAACGACACCCGTTCCATCAAGCCGGAAATCATGGTCGTCGTCGGTATCTGTACCCACCTCGGTTGCTCGCCGTCGCAGAAGTTCAAGAAGGGTGCCGAAGAAGGTATGCCGGCCGAATGGCTGGGCGGCTTCCTGTGCCCCTGCCACGGTTCGACCTTCGACTTCGCCGGCCGCGTGTTCAAGTCGAAGCCTGCCCCGACCAACCTCGAAGTTCCGCCGCACGTGTATCTCGCCGATACCCGTATCCTGATCGGCGAAGACAAGAAGGGAGCATAAGAAATGGCTGCTGGCAATTTCGAAAAATACAAGTCCGACGGTTCGCTGGCCGGTAACGCCCTGGAGTGGCTCGATGCCCGCTTCCCGGCGACTTCCCTGTGGAAGGGCCACCTGTCCGAATACTACGCCCCGAAGAACTTCAACTTCTGGTACTTCTTCGGCTCCCTGGCGCTGCTGGTTCTGGTCATCCAGATCGTCACCGGCATCTTCCTGGTCATGCACTACAAGCCGGATGCAGCGGTCAACGCCAACGGCGTGCCGGTTGCCTTCGCTTCCGTCGAGTACATCATGCGCGACGTGCCGGGCGGCTGGATCATCCGCTACATGCACTCGACCGGTGCCTCGGCCTTCTTCATCGTGGTTTACCTGCACATGTTCCGCGGCCTGCTCTACGGTTCCTATCGCAAGCCGCGTGAACTGACCTGGCTGTTCGGCGTCGGCATCTTCCTGTGCCTGATGGGCGAAGCCTTCTTCGGCTACCTGCTGCCGTGGGGCCAGATGTCCTTCTGGGGCGCCCAGGTTATCGTCAACCTGTTCTCCGCCATCCCGATCATCGGGCCGGACCTGTCCATCATCATCCGCGGCGACTTCGTCGTCGGTGACGCCACGCTGAACCGCTTCTTCTCCTTCCACGTGATCGCCTTCCCGCTCGTCCTGATCGGCCTGGTCGCCGCTCACGTGCTGGCTCTGCACGAAACCGGCTCCAACAACCCGGACGGCGTCGAAATCAAGGCCAACAAGGACGCCAACGGCATTCCGCTCGACGGCATCCCGTTCCACCCGTACTACACGGTCAAGGATATCGTCGGCGTGATCGTCTTCCTGATGGTCTTCTCCGCCGTGATGTTCTGGGCGCCGGAAGGTGGTGGCTACTTCCTCGAAACGCCGAACTTCTACCCGGCTGACCCGCTGAAGACCCCGCCGCATATCGCGCCGGTCTGGTACTTCACGCCGTTCTACTCCATCCTGCGCGCCGTGACCTATCCGCTGTTCGGTCTCGATGCCAAATTCTGGGGTGTGGTCGCCATGGGTGCTTCGGTCGTCATCTTCGCCTTCCTGCCCTGGCTCGATCGCAGCCCGGTCAAGTCGATCCGCTACCGCGGCCCGATCTACAAGACCCTGCTGACCATCTTCGTGATCTGCTTCTTCATCCTCGGCTATCTCGGCACCCTGTCGCCGTCGCCGATGGGCGAACTGGTTTCGCAGATTTGTTCGGTGTTCTACTTCGGATTCTTCCTCGGCATGCCGTGGTGGTCACGGATGGACAAGTTCAGCCCGGTCCCGGACCGTGTGACGTTCAAGTGAGGGGATGCCTAAAATGAAAAAATTTCTGATCGCATTGCTCTTCGCGCCGGTCATGGCATTGGCCAGCGGCGGCCACGTCAACCTCGACAAGTGGCCGGGCTCGGTGAGCGACAAGGCGGCATTGCAGAATGGCGCCAAGCTGTTCGTCAATTACTGCCTGAACTGCCACGGCGCCTCATACATGCGCTACAAGAACCTGATGGACCTCGGCCTGAGCGAAGCCCAGGTCAAGGACAACCTGATGTTCACCTCCGACAAGATCGGTGGCCTGATGTCGGTTGCGGCGCGTGCCGATGAACAGAAGCTGTGGTTCGGCGCCACCCCGCCGGATCTGACCATCGTCGCCCGGGCCCGTGGCGAAGCTGGCAATGCAGCGGCAGGTGCCGACTGGCTCTACACCTATCTGCGTTCCTTCTACCGTGACCCCAACCGGCCGACCGGCTGGAACAACGTGATCTTCGAAAACGTTGGCATGCCGCACATCCTGTATGGCCTGCAAGGTCAGCAGGTGCTCAACCACGAAACCCACAAGCTGGAACTGGCCGTTCCGGGTCAACTGGCTCCGGCCGAGTTCGACAAGGCCGTGTCCGACCTGGTCGGCTTCATGGTCTGGATGGGCGAACCGCAGCAGGAGTTCCGTCGTACCCTGGGCTTCTTCGTCCTGGCCTTTTTGGCAGTCCTCTTCGTCGTTGCCTATGCACTGAAGAAGGAATACTGGAAAGACATCCACTAATCCTGCTAGGATTAGCTAACGGCATCGCGGGTTTGGCTTCGGCCAGCCCCCGATGCCGAATCGCTTTTTGAAGGTGACCTAAATGATGAACCTCTATTCGGGCACAACCTGCCCATTCAGCCATCGTTGCCGCATTGTCCTGTTCGAAAAGGGCATGGATTTCCAGGTGATCGATGTCGACATGTTCAACAAGCCGGAAGAAATGGCCGCGATCAACCCGCACAATCGCGTGCCGGTCCTGGTCGAGCGCGATCTGGTCCTGTTCGAGCCGAACATCATCAACGAATACATCGACGAACGCTTCCCGCATCCGCAGCTGATGCCGGCCGATCCGATCATGCGCGCCCGCGCCCGCCAGCTGCTGGTCGGCATGGAACGCGAAATCTTCTCGTTCATGGAAGTGATCGAGAAGAACGGCAAGACGGCTGACAAGGCGCGCCAGGAAATTCGCGCTCGCCTGACCGAAATCGTGCCGATCTTCAACAAGCAGAAGTTCATGCTGGGTGACGAATTCTCCATGCTCGACGTGGCCATCGCCCCGTTGCTGTGGCGTCTCGATCACTACGGCATCGACCTCGGCAAGGCCGCCGCGCCGTTGATGAAGTACGCCGAACGTATTTTCAGCCGTCAGGGTTTCATCGACGCGCTGACGCCGTCCGAAAAGGCGATGCGCAAATAAGCATGGAACTGCCTTCCACCAAGCCCTACCTGCTGCGCGCCATCTGGGAGTGGTGCTGCGATAACGGCTTCACGCCGCATATCGCGGTCGATGTCGATGAACGCACCCAGGTTCCCCGCGAATTCGTGCGTTCCGGCCAGATCGTTCTCAATCTGGGGCCGAGTGCGACCAACAAGTTGCAGATCGGCAACGAGTACGTCGAATTCCAGGCCCGCTTCAACGGCGTGGCGCGCCAGTTGTCGGTGCCGGTCGATCGGGTGTCGGCCATCTATGCCCGCGAGAATGGTGCCGGCATGGCGTTCGAGGTCGATGGCGACCGTGAGATGGCGGATGAAGATTTCGGTCTCGAAACCGTGGTCGACATGAGCACGGCAGAACCGCCCTCCGATGAGCCGCCACCGGAGCCACCGCGCCCCGATGAGGGGCGTCCCAAGCTGCAGCGCATCAAATAGGGACGGCTGTCCGGCTGGATGCACCAAAAAAGGGAGATTCCGCAGCGGAATCTCCCTTTCTTCATTTCAAGTCCATGATTTTTATAGGTGGCATGTCTGTTGCTCATTGCCAGCCGGAAGGAAAATCATGAAAACTGAAGTCAAATCCACCTGTTGCTACTGCGGCGTCGGCTGCGGCGTATTGATCGAGACGGAAGGCGAGCGCATGGTCGGCGTGCGCGGCGACCCGGAACATCCGGCCAATCGCGGGCGTTTGTGCACCAAGGGCGCGACGCTCAACCTGACCGCCGGCCCCAGCTATCGCCTGCACTATCCGGAGCGCCGCGCCCAGCGGGGCGAAAGTACCGTGCGCACGACCTGGGATCAGGCGCTCGACGAAGCGGCCGAACGCTTCGCGGCGACGATACGCCAGCACGGACCCGACTCGGTGGCCTTCTATATTTCCGGGCAGCTGATGACCGAGGACTATTACGTCTTCAACAAGCTGGCCAAGGGCCTGATCGGCACCAACAACGTCGATACTAATTCCCGTCTCTGCATGTCGTCCGCAGTTGCCGGCTACAAGCAGACGCTGGGCGCCGACGCGCCGCCGTGCAGCTATCAGGACATCCTGCAGGCCAAGGTCATATTCATCGCCGGTGCCAATCCCGCGGTGGCCCATCCCATCGTCTTCCGCTACGTCGAGGACGCGCGGGCAGCCAATCCCGATCTCAAAATCATCGTTGCCGATCCGCGCCGTTCGGAAAGCGCCGAGTTCGCCGACCTGCACCTGCCGATCCAGCCGGGCACCGACATCGCGCTGTTCAACGGCATGCTGCATGTGCTGATCCGCGACGGTCTGACCGACGACGACTACATCGCCCGCCACACCACGGGCTTCAACGCGCTGGCCGAGATAGTCCGCCGCTACACGCCGGAGGCGGTTGCCGATGTGTGCGGCATTCCGGCCCAGGACATCGTCCAGGCGGCGCAGTGGTTCGGGCGGAGCGGGGCGGCCCTGTCGCTGTACTGCCAGGGCCTGAACCAGTCGGTGCACGGCACGCACAACAACGCCGGCATCATCCACCTGCACCTGGCGACCGGCCTGATTGGCAAGCCGGGGGCCGGCCCCTTCTCGCTGACTGGCCAGCCGAACGCGATGGGCGGCCGCGAAGTGGGCGGCCTGTCCAACCTGCTGTCGGCGCACCGCGACTTGGCCAACCCGCAGCACCGTGCCGAAGTGGCTGCCCTGTGGGGCGTGCCCAGCGTGCCGGACAAGCCGGGCAAGTCGGCCATCGAACTGTTCGCGGCGCTAAAGAGCGGCGAGATCAAGGCGGTGTGGATCGCCTGCACCAACCCGGCGCAATCCCTGCCCAACCAGGCAGCGGTGCGCGAAGCCCTGCAGACTGCGGAATACGTGGTCCTCCAGGAAGCCTACGCCAACACCGATACCGCGGCCTATGCCGACCTGCTGCTGCCGGCCAGCGGCTGGGGCGAGAAGCATGGCACGGTGACCAATTCCGAACGGCGCATCACGCACGTGAATTCCGCCGTGCCAGCGCCGGGCGAGGCGCGCCACGACTGGGAGATCGTGGTCGATTTCGCGCGCCGTCTCGGCCGCCGGCTCGGCCTCGATGGCGAGCGGCTGTTCCCCTATGCCGATGCCGAAGCTATTTTCAACGAGCACCGCGAAAGCACCCGTGGCCGCGACCTCGACATCACCGGCCTGAGCTACGCGCTGCTCGACGCCGACGGCCCGCAACAGTGGCCGTATCCGCAGGGCGCCGGCGGCGGCAAGGGACGCCTGTACGAGGATGGCGTCTTCCCGACCGCCGATGGCAAGGCGCGCTTCGTTCCGGTCAAGCATCAGGCCACCGCCGAGGCGCCGGACGCCGAGTATCCGATCAGCCTGCTCTCCGGCCGCATGCGCGACCACTGGCACGGCATGAGCCGGACCGGCACGGTACCGCGCCTGTTCAACCTCGAAGACGAGCCGGTGCTCGCCATGCATCCGTGCGACATGCGCCATCGCGGCCTGACTAGCGGCGATCTGGTACGCGTCGCCAACGCGCGCGGCGAGTCCGTCGCCCGCGTCGAGGAGCGTCCGGGCCTGAAGAAGGGCCGGGCCTGGATGCCAATGCACTGGGGCAGCCAGTTCATGAATACGCCAGGCGTCAATGCCGTGGCTTGCGACGCCACCGATCCCTATTCCAAGCAGCCCGAGCTGAAGCACGCGGCGGTGCAGATCGAAAAGCTCGATCTGCCGTACTCGCTGGCCGTCGTCCGGCGTTGCGCCGATCAAGCTGAAGCGCTAAAGCTGCTGCAAAACGCGCGTTCGGCGCTGGCCGATTACCCGTACGCCACGGTCGGGCTCTATGGCCGCCAGAGCCCGCTCGTCGTGCTGCGTGCCGCTACAGCCGAGGCGGTAGGCGATGCCGCAATCGAGGCGCTGGACCGCCTGTTCGGCATCGACGGCAGCGCCGGCGCCATCGTCTATGCCGACGCCAAGAAGCGCATCGCCAAGAAGGCGGTTGCCGTGGATGGACGCCTGCTGGCCGTCCGCCTGTGCGGCGAAACGCAGGCGGTGACCTGGCTGCGGCAGGCGATGGCCGAGGACGAACTGGACGCCAGCCTGATCCGCTTTGCCCTGGCGCCGCTCGGTAAGCCGCCGGTCGGCGTGGCGCCGCGCAACATCGTCTGCAAGTGCGCCGACGTGACCGACGTACAGATTCGCCAGCAACTGGCCGCTGCGGCCGATCTGCCCCAGCTGCAGGAAAAGCTGCGCTGTGGCACATTCTGTGGCTCCTGCGTACCGGAAATCCGGCGCATGATGGCAGACTACGCGCCCACGGAGGCAGCGGCTGCCTGATACCCCAAAGGAGAAATGGTGAGCTACGGACAATACATCAAGGAGATCGGACGAGGCGCCCAGGGGGCCCGCGATCTCTCGCGCGAAGACGCGCATCAACTCTACGCCGCCATGCTCGACGGCGGCGTGCCCGATCTCGAACTCGGTGCCATCATCCTCGGCCTGCGTGTCAAGGGTGAGTCGCTCGACGAAATGCTCGGCTTTCTCGCAGCCACCGAGGAACGGACGCATCACCTCGACCTGCCGCACGGCCGCGGCCGCCCGGTGGTGCTGCCAACCTATAACGGGGCGCGCAAGGAGGCCAACCTGACCCCCTTGCTGGCCCTGCTGCTGCAGCGCTTCGGCGTGCCGGTGCTGGTCCATGGCCTGATCGAGGGCTTCGGCCGCGTGACGTCGGCCCACATCTTCCGCGAACTGGGCGTGATGCCGGCGGCGTCGACGCATCAGGCGCAAGCGGCGCTGGACGACAAGGGTCTCGCCTTCATGCCCTTGAGCGCGCTGTGCCCGGGGATACACAATCTCCTGTCCCTGCGTTCCCGCATGGGCGTGCGCAACAGCGCGCACAGCCTGGTCAAGCTGATCGACCCTTTCCGCGGCGAAGCGGTGCTGGTGGCGCCGGCCACCCATCCGGACTTCATCGAACTGATGCGCAACCTGATGCTGGTCCGCGGCCAGCGCGGCCTGCTGTTGCGCGGCACGGAGGGCGAACCGTACGCCAATGCCAAGCGCCGGCCGCGTCTGGAGCATCTGCACGATGGCGTCACCGACGTGCTGTTCGAGGCCGAGCACGAAAGCCTGCGCGCCCTGCCCAATTTGCCCGAAGCCACCGACGCGGCGAGCACGGCGCGCTGGATACGGCGCGTGCTCGACAAGCAGATCCCGCTGCCCAAGCCCATCGCCAACCAGTTGGCCTGCCTGCTGTTCGCCAGCGGCTATGCCGACGACCTCAACCAGGCCAAGGCCATCGTCGCCGTCGAGGCGACCGGGCTGCTGGTCGGCGGCAACTAAGCCGCCTTTTCCCGCACCGTGGTGGAATGAAATGCACCACCGCGGTGCGCTGCTCCAGCGGGTTATGCAGGTATATCATTGAAAATCAGGTAGATAGTCACCTGGCACGCTGATTGCGAAGAATAACGCGAAGCAGCGAATCAACCGCCAACGGGGGCGGTCCGATGGCAACGACGTCATGCGCTGAAAAATATTTGCACCGCAAGGTGTGCGCAACGTTGGAGCCCAAACATGAGCAAACCCCGTCTCGTCCTGATCGGTAACGGCATGGCCGGTGTCCGCACCGTCGAAGAACTGCTGAAGATCAAACCGGATCACTACGACATCACCATCTTCGGTGCCGAACCCCACCCGAACTACAACCGCATCCTGCTCTCGCCGGTGCTGGCCGGCGAAATGGGGATCAAGGACATCATCCTCAACGAGCTGGACTGGTACAAGGAAAACAACATCACCTTGCATACCGGCAAGCAGATCAGCACCATCGACCGCGTCAAGCGCAAGGTCATCGCCGACGACGGCACCGAGGTCGAATACGACCGCCTGCTGATCGCCACCGGTTCGACCCCCTTCATGCTGCCGGTTCCGGGCAACGACCTGCCGGGCGTCATCGGCTACCGCGACATCAAGGACACCGACGAAATGATTGAGGCCGCCCGCCTGCACAAGCACGCGGTCGTCATCGGCGGCGGCCTGCTCGGCCTGGAAGCGGCCAACGGCCTGAAGCTGCGTGGCATGGACGTTACCGTGGTGCACCTCGGCCCCTGGCTGCTCGAGCGCCAGCTCGACGAAGTCGCCGGCAAGATGCTGCAGAAGTCGCTGGAGGACAAGGGTCTCAAGTTCCTGCTCGAAACCCAGACCGAAGCGCTGATTCAGGGCGAATCCGGCCGCGTCGCGGCGATCCGCTTCAAGGGCGGCATGCAGATTCCGGCCGACATCGTCGTGATGGCCGCCGGTATCCGCCCGAACTACGCGCTGGCCGAGAAGTCCGGCATCTACTGCAATCGCGGCATCGTGGTGAACGACACCATGCAGACCTACGACCCGAAGGTGTACGCCGTCGGCGAATGTGTCAGCCACCGCGGCATTGCCTACGGCCTGGTCGCCCCGCTGTTCGAGCAGGCCAAGGTCGCCGCCAACCACCTGGCCGGCTACGGCATCGGCCGCTACACCGGCTCGGTGACCTCGACCAAGCTGAAAGTGACCGGCATCGACCTGTTCTCGGCCGGCGACTACATGGGCGGCAAGGATACCGAGGAAATCGTCCTCAACGACCCGCACGGCGGCGTCTACAAGAAGCTGGTCATCAAGGACAACAAGCTGGTCGGCGGCGTGATGTACGGCGATACGGCCGACGGCCCGTGGTACTTCCAGCTGCTCAAGGACCAGCGCGACATCCACGACATCCGCGACTCGCTGATTTTCGGCCAGTCGCTGGTCGGCGACGTCGGCCATGCCGGCAAGAGCAAGGCGGCCGAAATGGCTGACAGCGCCGAGGTTTGCGGCTGCAACGGGGTGACCAAGGGCACCATCGTCCAGGCGATCAAGGCCAAGGGCCTGTTTACGCTGGACGAGGTCAAGAAGCACACCAAGGCAGCTTCGTCCTGCGGCTCCTGCGCCGGCCTGGTCGAACAGATCCTGGCCTCGACCATCGGCGGCGCCTATACGCCGGCAGCCGTCGATAGCAAGCCGGTCTGCGGATGTACCGACCATTCGCACAAGAAAGTGCGCGAAGCCATCTTCGGCCAGCACCTGACCAGCAAGGAAGCCGTCTTCAAGGCGCTGGAATGGAAGACCCCGAACGGTTGCGACAAGTGCCGTCCGGCGGTGAACTACTACCTGATCTCGAGCTGGCCGCACGAAGCCAAGGACGATCCGCAGTCGCGCTTCATCAACGAGCGCGCCCACGCCAACATCCAGAAGGACGGCACCTACTCGGTCGTGCCCCGCATGTGGGGCGGCCTGACGACGCCGGCCGAACTGCGCGCCATCGCCGATGCGGCCGAGAAGTACAAGGTGCCGACCGTCAAGGTGACCGGCGGTCAGCGTATCGACCTCCTCGGCGTCAAGAAGGAAGATCTGCCCGGCATCTGGGCCGACCTCAACGCCGCTGGCATGGTTTCCGGCCATGCCTACGGCAAGTCGATCCGTACCGTGAAGACCTGCGTCGGTGCCGAGCACTGCCGTTTCGGCACGCAGTTGGCGATGTCGATGGGCGTCAAGCTGGAAAAGATGCTGTTCGACATGTACGCCCCGCACAAGGTCAAGCTGGCCGTCTCCGGCTGCCCGCGCAACTGCGCCGAGGCCGGCATCAAGGACGTCGGCGTGATCGGCGTCGATTCCGGCTACGAGCTGTACATCGGCGGCAATGGCGGCATCAAGACCGAAGTCGCGCAGTTCCTGTGCAAGGTGACGAGCGACGAGGAGGTCATGGAGTACTCCGGCGCCTTCCTGCAGCTCTACCGCGAGGAAGGCTGGTATCTGGAGCGCACCTGCCACTACATGGACCGCGTCGGCCTCGACTATATAAAGGGCAAGATCCTCGAGGACGAGGAAGGTCGCAAGGCGTACTACGCCCGCCTGCTCGACGCCCTGAAGGACGCCAAGGACCCGTGGGCAACCAGCCGCGAGGAACAGCCGATCAAGCAATTCATCCCGATCAAGCTCGAAGCCTGATTAAAGAACCGAGGACATAAAAAATGAGCAACTGGAAACTGATCTGCAAGCTGGACGACATTCCGCAACTGGGGTCGCGCGTCGTGCAGCGCCAAAGCGGCGGCGACATCGCCATCTTCCGCAATGCCGAGGACGAGGTCTTCGCGCTGCATGACAAGTGCCCGCACAAGAGCGGCCCGCTGTCGCAAGGCATCGTGCATGGCCGCAAGGTGACCTGCCCGCTGCACGGCTGGAACATCGGCCTGGAAGACGGCCATGCCGTGGCGCCGGACGTCGGTTCGTGCAGCAAGTTCGACGTGAAAGTGGAAAACGGGGAAGTCTTCCTCGCCGTCTGAGTTTTGTCGGGGTACGAGCCACGGTCTGGAGAGCGGGCCGGGGCTGCGAATAACTATTTAATCCGAAAAGGAAGAATCATGGCCTATCTGGCGCCTACCGAGTTCGTTACCAAGATGATCGATGCCGGCGAATCGAAAATCTTCATGTCCAATCGCGACACCCTGATCCGCGCCTACATGGCCGGTGCCATCCTCGCGCTGGCTGCGTGTTTCGCCGTCACCATCAACGTGCAGACCGGCCAGCCGCTGGCCGGCGCCATCCTGTTCCCGGTCGGTTTCTGCCTGCTGTACCTGCTCGGCTTCGACCTGCTGACCGGCGTCTTCACGCTGTGCCCACTGGCCCTCATCGACAAGCGCCCGGGCGTCACGCTAAGTGGCGTGCTGCGCAACTGGGGGCTGGTCTTCGTCGGCAACTTCGCCGGCGCCCTGACCGTGGCGGTGATGATGTCCATCATCTTCACCTTCGGCTTCACCGAGGCGCCGAACATCGTCGGCCAGAAGATCGGCAGCATCGGCGAAGGCCGTACCGTCGGCTATGCCGCCCACGGCGCCGCCGGCATGCTGACCCTGTTCATCCGCGGCGTGCTGTGCAACTGGATGGTGTCCACCGGCGTCGTCGGCGCCATGGTATCCACCAACGTCACCGGCAAGGTCGTCGCCATGTGGATGCCGATCATGCTCTTCTTCTACATGGGCTTCGAACATTCCATCGTCAACATGTACCTGTTTCCGTCGGGCCTGATGCTGGGCGGCAATTTCTCGATCTACGACTACATGGTGTGGAACGAAATCCCGACCGTGCTCGGCAACCTGGTCGGCGGTATCGCCTTCGTCGGCCTGACCCTGTACTCGACCCACGTCCGCACCGCGCCGAAGCGTAACGCCGGCTAAGCCAGCTGATGTACAGTCGAAGCCCCTGCCCGGACGGGACAGGGGCTTTTCTATTTCGAATTCCCGGAACCTCATGAGCCGTCAGCTAAAAATCACCGTCGGGCAGTATTCGGATAAGGGTCGCAAGGAAAGCAACCAGGATTTTCACGGCATCTACGTGCCGAAGGAGCCGCAGCTGAGCAGCAAGGGCATCGCCATTGCGCTGGCCGACGGCATCAGCAGCAGCGATGTCAGCCAGGAAGCCGCGCAGGCCGCCGTCACCACTTTTCTCGAAGACTATTACTGCACCTCCGACGCCTGGTCGGTGAAGACCTCCGGCGAGCATGTGCTGGTCGCCACCAACTCTTGGCTGCATTCGCAGACCCAGCAGAGCCAGCATCGCTACGACCGGGAACGCGGCTACGTCTGTACCTTCAGCGGCCTGATCCTCAAATCGCGGACGGCCCACCTGTTCCACGTCGGTGATGCCCGTATCTACCGATTGCGCGGCAAGGCGCTGGAGCAGCTGACCGAGGATCACCGCGTCCGCGTCTCGTCGGTGCAGAGCTACCTGGCGCGCGCCATGGGCATGGACCGCAAGGTCGAGGTCGATTACCAGGCGCTGCCGCTGGAGGAGGGCGAGCTGCTGTTGCTGGCTACCGATGGGGTCTACGAATACACCGATGCGGCCTTTGTCGCGGCGGCCATCGACGGTTGCGCCGGCGATCTCGACCAGGCGGCCAGGGCCATCGTCGACGAAGCCCTGCAGCGCGGCAGCGGGGACAACCTGACGGTGCAGATCGTCCGCGTCGACCAGTTGCCCAGCCCTGAATCCAACGAAATGTACCGGCAGATCGCCGAACTGCCTTTCCCGCCGCTGCTCGAAGCGCGGATGAATTTCGACGGCTACCAGATCGTCCGCGAAATCCGGGGCAGTGCGCGCAGCCACATCTACCTGGCGGTGGATAGCGAAACCGGCGAGCGGGTGGTCATCAAGACGCCGTCGGTCGACCAGCAGGCCAACCCGGCCTACCTCGAACGTTTCCTGATGGAGGAGTGGACCGCCCGGCGCATCAACAGCCCGCATGTGCTGAAGCCGTGCTCGCAAACGCGCCAGCGCAACTACATCTACGTCGTCACCGAATACATCGAAGGGCAGACCCTGGCCCAGTGGATGATCGACAATCCCAAGCCCGACCTGCCGACCGTGCGCGGCCTGGTCGAGCAGATCGCCAAGGGCCTGCAGGCCTTCCACCGCCTCGAAATGGTGCATCAGGACCTGAAGCCCGACAACATCATGATCGACGGCAACGGCACGGTGAAAATCCTCGATTTCGGCGCCACCCGCGTCGCCGGCATCATGGAGATCGCCACGCCCATTGAGCAAATCAACCTGCTCGGCTCAGCCGCCTACGCCGCGCCGGAATACTTCCTCGGCGAAAATGGTTCGCCGCGCTCCGACATCTACTCGCTCGGCGTCATCGCCTACCAGATGCTGTCCGGCAAGCTGCCCTACGGCGTCGAGGTCGCCAAGTCGCGGACCAAGGCAGCGCAGAAGAAGCTCGCCTACCAGAGCGTGCTCAACGAAGAGCGCGATATTCCGGCCTGGGTGGACGACGCCATCCGCAAGGCGGTCGAACCCGACCCCTTCGCCCGCTACGAGGAACTTTCGGAATTCGTCTTCGACCTGCATCACCCGAATGCGGAGTTCCTGAACAAGACCCGCCCGCCGTTGATCGACCGCAACCCGGTGGTGTTCTGGAAGAGCGTGTCCTTCGTGCTGCTGCTGATGGTGATCGCGCTCAGCGTCGGGCGTTTTCACTGAGCCGGCCACACGGGCGGCTCATGTAGCCGGCTCAGGCTTTCTGCAAAGTCACCGCGTGGCGTTTGAAAATGGCGGCGATCGTGCCGTCCCGCTCCAGTTCGGCCAGGGCGCCGGTCAGCGCGGCGGCGAGGTCGGTCGCCTCGGCCTTGACCGCCATGCCGAGCGGCCAGCGCGTCGACATCATGCCGCCGATCTTGGTCTCGTCGATGGCGAAGCGCGTCTCGCCGCGCAAGGCGCCTTCCAGTTCGCCACGCGGCGCCATGATGGCCGCGATGCTGCCATCGCGCAGGGCGGCACCCGCCTCGGCGACTGACTGGAAATGCACGACGTTTTCCCGCAAGCGCCCGTTCATGGCGCTGAGCAGGAAGGCATCGGCCAGCGTTTCGCCTTCGACGCCGATTTTTTCGCGGGTGAATACTTCCAGTGCCGTCGCCGCCGAACCGACCGGCGCCGGAATGCGCGAGGCGATACGCGCCATGGCCATGGTTTCGACATGGTACTGGCCAAAAATGCGCACCTTGTCGTTGTCCTTGGCGAGGAGGGGATCGACCGGCACGTGCATCATCACATCGGCCGGCTCGCCGCGCAGGTAATGCCCCTTCCACACCATGTTGCGCAGATCGTCACCCATGTCCTCGCCGGCCTTGAAACCGACGATGTCGGGCGTCAGCCCGAGCTTGGCGGCCAGCGCCCTGCCGATATCGGCATCGATCCCCTGGCCGGCCGCCGAGTAGGGCGCGAAGTGGTTGTAGACGGCAATGCTCAGCCGCCGGCGCTGGCGGATGGCGTCCATCTGCTCGTCGGCCAGGGCGGGTAGCACCGAGGCCAGGGGCAGGGCGGCCAGCGCCTGGTCGTCTCCACACGAGGCGGCAACCGCGCGCCTCCTTGGATGGGGGCGCGGGGCTGTGCTTCTTCCTTAACCCGGTTTTCCGGCTTCGAGCTGCTTCTTCAGGTTGTCCAGGCCGCTGGTGTAGATGCCGCTGACGATTTTCCTGACCCCCGCGTCGTCGGCGCCATCGGCCGGCTTCTCGTCCTTGCGCCGGAACTGCGACGACCAGACGATGGTGCTGCCGCCCCCCTTGGCCTGGCTGACCTTCAGCGTGGACACGTAGTCGCTGACCGGCAGCGGTGCCGAAACGATGCGGTATTTGAGCGATTGCGAGCCGTCGCTACGCGTCAGCAGTTCCTCGACAAACTTGGCGCCGTCCTTGGCGGTCAGCGTGCGCTCCGCCCCCTTTTGGCCGTCCTTACCCTTGCTGATCTCGGTGCTGGCGATGACCGGGTGCCAGCTCAAATCGCCGAACTGGCCGACGACGGCCCACACCTTGGCCGGAGAAGCCGCCACCTGGATTTTCTCCTCGACCTTGAGCAGCGGCCGTTCGGCAAGGGCGGCGCCGGTCCAGGCCAGGCTGAGGGTTGTCGCCATAAGGGCTATGCGAAATTTCATCGGGTCTTCCTCCTTGAAATGGATATGCATGAAAGGCGCTGCAGTTGATCACCGCAAGGCAGCAGCCGAATTGCATGTTAGGAAGCGGAACGCAGAAGGAGGAAGGGCAATTTGCCCGAAATGCGGAGGGAAGATGCCCCGGCTGCCCTGGCTACCTGCGGTTGAGCAGGCGTTCAACGCCGCCTTGAGACAGGCGATTCAGCCGGTAGAGGGTTTGCTGCTGGATGGGGCGCAGGTCGTTCGCGGTGCTGCTAGGCAAATTTCGCCCCTTTCTCGGCCAATAGCGTGCGCAGCGCTGAGCGGTGGCAATGCTCTTCGTTCTCGCAATAACAACCGACCGAGAAATTGCTGTTGTGGGACAGGGTGGCGAGCAGCGCCAGCGCATGGCCGGCTTCGGGCGACGACATTTCGCTCCGGTACTTCTTGATGAACGCCGCCCACTGGGCGGGCGTCTCGGCCTGTTGGCCCAGTTTCATGGTTTCGGCACTGGGGGCTAGGGTGGGAAACCACACGTCGTACCAGTTCTGCGCAGCAAATTCGGTTTTGGGGACGCCGCGCGGCGGGCGGCGAACCGTTCCAATGCGCGTCCCTTCATCCGCGGCGCGCGGACTGCCAAGCCTGACGACACGAATGGCCACTGGAGTCTCCTGGAAAGAATTAATGGGTCAGATTCAAACGGGATTCCAGCCCGCAGGGAAATCGGCGAAGCCCGCCCCTTCGGCACTACATGCCTCTCTATGCATCATCCTGCGGCAACAGATGCGGGTTCCAGACGACCTCCCAGAGATGCCCGTCCGGGTCCTGGAAATAGCCGGCGTAATCTCCCCAGAACGTCTCCTGCGCCAGCTTGACGACAACGGCTCCGGCATCCCGCGCCTGCCGCATGACGGCATCGACTTCGGCTTGCGAAGAGACGTTGTGCCCGAGCGTGAATTCCGTCGCGCTGGGCTGTGCCAGCGGCAGGCCGGAATCATGCGCGAGGCTTGTGCGCGGCCAGACGGCGAGCTTCAAGCCGGCTTGCAGGTCGAAGAAGGCAACCGCGCCATGTTCGAACTCCCGGCCGATGATGCCTTCGGTCTTCAGGCCCAAGCCGTCGCGGTAGAAGCCAACCGCGCGCTCCAGGTCGTCAACGCCAAGGGTGATAACGGTGATGCGTGGCTTCATTTGGGAGTGCTCCTTGAGTGATAGCGTACTAACTCAGGGATGAAGCCGGCTTGCTAGGCGTAGCGTCCATCTGGAGTGATGGATTAATTGGAAAACCATGCTCTGCCCCTATTGATCCTTAGCCGTTGATTGCCAACCGGTAGCAACACCATTGTTCGCGACGACAACAAAAGATGTGAACTCTCTGTCGGCGATCCGGATGTAACCCTTTCCTACGTTTTTGCAAATGAAGGCAAGAGCATCCGCCTTTGGAAAATAGCCGCCGACTTGCCGATTAACCTCGACGACAAGTTCCGTGGCAGGTATGTGATGCGAAAGCAACCCCTCGATAAGAGGCACGCGGGGGCCGCTTTCGTCCGCAACGTTGATCCACTCGTGTGCGACAAAATCGATCACAGGAAAATGCTTGCGCATGAGGTCGTGTACGCGACGCGGATTCATAACGGCTAGCGTTCAATCATAGACCTACGTGGCTTTTTGCGGAGGTCCGGTGCATTGTAAATCAGGGGCAGGCCACGAATATTCAATGCCATGCTTTGTCCCTATTGTTTTCGTGACGAACGGATTTTGCCTGCCTTGCTATCGCTTGTCATCGAAAAGGGGCCATAGAAAAGGTGGCCTGGTCGGCGCTCCTTGAGTAGTTTGCCGCTTTGATCGATAAGTCGACGCCACCAGTCTGTTTGATCTTTCTGCAAAATGAATTCGTACAGTATGACCAGATCGGCTTCGGCATCTTCCGTGAACCGAACCTGATAACTCACTTGGCGCCCTTGGCTGCGGCCAGCATGCCCTCCAGCCGCTCGATCACGCTTTCAGCGCTGGCGTATTTGCCAGTCTGGCGGGCATCGTCGCGCGAGCGCAGGCCACGGGCGATGAACTCCTGCCTGACTTGGCGCCGTTCGATGCTTTCGCGTATGGATTGTTCGACGAAGCTGGACAGGGTTTCGCCTTCCTGCAGTATTTGTTCAGCGGCTTGCCACAATTCGGGCGTGACGCGCAAAGAAGGAAAGGGGGCGGTTTTCATCGGTGTTCCTTTTCAGTTGCATTTGCGATGCATCGTGCTCCGCTCCTGGAGCGATGGCAATTAGCTGGCTACGAATTGTTGCACCGCAATGGAGAGGCATGCGCGCTTTTGGTGCGCCGCACTATCCAGCCGGTTGCTAAAAGCTCGATAAATCATAGTGCTAAGTCCATGGCACGCTGATTGCATTGACGGGGGGCAGCACAGCGATCTACTCGTCAACGGCGGCGGGAAATGAAAACGACTTCATGCGCTGATTATTTCCGTCCCCATCGACCGTTCGCGGTCTACTACAGAGAGTTCGCATCATGGACAAGGAATCATTTCTGCAGGCCGGCCACATCCCCACCTTGCTGGCCGCCTTTCTCTACTTCGACCTCGCCTTCATGGTCTGGGTCCTGCTCGGCCCGTTGGGTGTCGGCATCGCCAAGGATCTCGGCCTGTCGCACGCCGAAAAGGGCCTGATGGTCGCCACGCCGGTGCTGGCTGGCGCCCTGCTGCGCATCGTCATGGGCATCCTGGTCGACCGCCTGTCGCCGAAGAAGGCGGCCATCATCGGCCAGGTGATCGTGATCGGCGCCATGGTCTATGCCTGGCTGGTCGGCGTCCATAGCTACAGCGAAGTGCTGGTGCTCGGCATCTTCCTCGGCGTTGCCGGTTCGTCCTTCGCTGCCGCGCTGCCGTTGGCTTCGCGCTGGTATCCGGCCGAACACCAGGGTACGGCGATGGGCATCGCCGGCGCCGGCAACTCCGGCACCGCGCTCGCCGCGCTGTTCGCCCCGGGCCTGGCCGCCGTCTATGGCTGGACCAACGTTTTCGGCATTGTGCTGATTCCGCTGGTCGTCGTGCTGATCGCCTTCATCTTCATGGCCAAGGATGCGCCGGATGCACCGCCGCCCAAGACCTTCGCCGAGTACCTGAAGGTGCTCAAGGACAAGGATGCCTGGTGGTTCATGTTCTTCTACTCGGTGACGTTCGGCGGTTTCGTCGGCCTGGCTTCCTCGCTGGTCATCTACTTCAACACCCAGTATGGCCTGGACCCCAAGATGGCCGGTTTCTTCACTGCCGGCTGCGTGTTCGCCGGTTCGCTGGTCCGCCCGATCGGCGGCAACGTGGCCGACCGCATCGGCGGCGTCAAGTCGCTGACCGTGATGTACATCTTCGCTGCCATCTTCCTGGGTGTCGTCAGCTTCGGCCTGCCGGAAGCCTGGATGGCGCTGATCGTCTTCGTCTGCGCCATGCTGTCGCTGGGCATGGGCAACGGTGCGGTGTTCCAGCTGGTGCCGCAGCGCTTCAAGAAGGAAATCGGCGTCATGACCGGCCTGGTCGGCATGGCCGGCGGTGTCGGCGGCTTCTACCTGGCCTCCAGCCTCGGCTACTCCAAGCAGATGACCGGCAGCTACCAGGCTGGCTTCCTGATCTTCGCCGGCCTCGCCGTACTCGCCCTGGTCGGCCTGACCGGCGTCAAGACTCGCTGGCGGACCACCTGGGGCGCCAGCCACCTGACGGCCGCCAAGATCTGAGGGGCAGGATCGAGCGATTAGCTGCTAGGATCGGGTAGGCGGCCTGCTCACTCGATCCTGATATCTCGACCTCGATCCTAGAACCACCATGCCATTGAACGTAGCCGTTGGACATTCCTCGCTGACCGGGCCGCGCGAGCGCAACGAGGACTTCTGCGGCATTGCCACGCCGGATGGCCAGGAACTGGAGAACAAGGGCATCATCGCCGCCGTCGCCGATGGCAT
This sequence comes from Azonexus sp., assembly GCA_035298985.1. GTDB lineage: Bacteria > Pseudomonadota > Gammaproteobacteria > Burkholderiales > Rhodocyclaceae > Azonexus. The sequence continues at coordinate 21,536 of DATGXM010000223.1, forward strand.
CGGCGGCCACAAAGGCGGGCGCGAGGCGGCCGAATACACGGTGCGGGGCCTGCTCGCCGATTACTTCGCCACCCCGGATACGTGGAGCGTGCCGCGTGCCATCGAGACGGTGACCACCGCGCTCAACCGCTGGGTGATCGCCGAAGGCAGCCGCAACGCCGACCTGGCCGGCATGGCCACCACGCTGTCGGCGGTGGTCCTGCGCGGGCGGCGCTTCTACACGGCGCACATCGGCGATTCGCGCATCTACCGGCTGCAGG
>DATGXM010000224.1:0-7360 GCA_035298985.1 Azonexus sp.
GACGACGATGCCGGTCAGCTTCAGGAAGGGCACCGAGCCGGCATGCACGGCCTGCGGGTTGGACTCGTAGGTCGCCAGGATCCAGTCGGCGGCCTTGGTCAGCGCGGCGATACCGCTCTTCAGGTTGCCGGCGATGCCGGCCAGCACGGCCTGGCCTTCCAGCGACTGGGCGGTAGCCGTCATCTCGGCGAGCAGCGCCTTCATCGCGGCGCCCGGCACCTTTTCGCGGGCCAGCTTGCGGCCGACCAGGTCGTTGGCCTGGATGGCGGTCGTGCCTTCGTAGATGGTGGTGATGCGCGAATCGCGGTAGTACTGCGCGGCACCGGTTTCCTCGACGAAGCCGACGCCGCCGAAGACCTGCAGGGCATTGGACGACAGCTCGACGCCCTGCTCGGTGCTCCAGCCCTTGACCACCGGGGTCAGCAGGTCGATGCGGGCCTGCGCGGCGGCGTCGCCGGCGTGCGCCTTGTCGATCTGGGCGGCGGCGTAGTAGGCCAGGGTACGCATGGCTTCGGTGCGCGACTTGACGTCCATCAGCAGGCGGCGGACATCGGGGTGGTGCAGGATGGTTTTCTTGTCGTCCGACTTGTCGCCGATGATCTTGCCCTGCACGCGTTCGCGGGCGTACCACAGGGCGTGCTGGTAGGCGCGCTCGGCGATGCCGACGCCTTCCAGGCCGACATTGACGCGGGCGTGGTTCATCATCGTGAACATGTAGCCGACGCCCTTGTTCTCTTCGCCGATCAGGTAGCCGATGGCGCCTTCCTTCTCGCCGTACGACATGACCGCCGTCGGGCTGCCGTGGATGCCCAGCTTGTGCTCGATGGAAGCGCAGACCAGGTCGTTGCGGGCGCCCAGCGAACCATCGTCATTGACCAGGAACTTGGGCACCAGGAACAGCGAGATGCCCTTCAGTCCCGGCGGCGCGTCCGGCAGGCGGGCCAGCACGAGGTGGATGATGTTCTCGGCGCAGTCGTTCTCGCCCCAGGTGATGAAGATCTTGGTGCCGGTCACCAGGTAGGTGCCGTCGCCGACCGCCTTGGCCTTGGTGCTGATCGCGGCGAGGTCGGAACCGGCGTTCGGCTCGGTCAGGTTCATGGTGCCGGTCCACGTGCCTTCGACCATCTTCGGCAGATATTTCTGCTTCAACTCGTCGGAGGCGTGGTGGGCGATGGCTTCGATGGCACCGCCGGTCAGCATCGGGCACAGCGCGAAAGCCATGTTGGCCGACTTCCACATTTCGTTGACCGCCATGGTGACGGCGGCCGGCAGGCCCTGGCCGCCGAATTCCGGCGAGAAGGGCATGGCGTTCCAGCCGGTTTCGCAGAACAGCTTGTAGGCGTCCTTGAAGCCCGGCGCAGTGGTCACCACGCCGTCCTTGCAGACGGAGCCGGTGGTGTCACCGCCACGGTTGATCGGGTCGAGCACGCCGGTGGCGAACTTGGACGCTTCGTCGAGGATGGATTCGACCAGTTCGACGGAGCATTCCTCGTTGCCCGGCAGGGCGCAGATGTCTGAGAGGCCGGCGATCTCGTTCAGGATAAAGGTCATGTCGCGCAGCGGGGCGATGTAGGTACTCATGGGGATTCCTTGTCAGAAAAAAGGCGCCCGCACCGAAATTAAGGTGCGGGCACGCAAGGGAAACTATTCGATGGCCAGCGCCGAATTGGCGTGCTGACGGAGGATGTATTTCTGGATCTTGCCGGTCGAGGTCTTGGGCAGGGGGCCGAAGACGACCTGCTTGGGCACCTTGAAGCGGGCCAGATGACCGCGGCAGTGCTCGACGATGTCGGTCTCGCTGCACGTCGCGCCGTCCTTCAGTTCGATGAAGGCGGCCGGCACCTCGCCCCACTTCTCGTCGGGCTTGGCGACGACGGCGGCAGCGATCACCGCCGGGTGGCGATAAAGCACGTCCTCGACTTCCAGCGAAGAAATGTTCTCGCCGCCGGAAATGATCACGTCTTTGGAGCGGTCCTTGATCTTGACGTAGCCGTCGCTATGCACAACCGCCAGGTCGCCGGTGTGGAACCAGCCGCCGGCGAAGGATTCCGCGGTGGCCTTCGCGTTCTTCAGGTAACCCTTCATGACCAGGTTGCCGCGGAACATGATCTCGCCCATCGTCTCGCCGTCCCAAGGCACCGGCTCCAGGCTGACCGGATCGAGCACGGCGATGGCGTCCTGCATGTGGTAGCGCACACCCTGACGGCCGTTGCGGGCCGCCTGCAAATCGATCGGCAGCTTGTCCCATTCCGGCTGCTTGGCGCAAACAGAGGCCGGGCCGTAGGTTTCGGTCAGGCCGTACACATGGGTGATGTTGAAGCCCATGCGCTGGGCGCCTTCGATGATGGCGGCCGGTGGCGCGGCACCGGCGATCAGGCCGTTGACCGTGTGCTCGATCCCGGCACGCAGCGTTTCCGGCGCATTGATCAGCATGCCGTACACGATGGGTGCGCCGCACATGTGGGTTACCGTGTGTTCCTTGATCAGGCTGAAGATCAGGGCCGGATCGACCTTGCGCAGGCAGACGCTGGTGCCGGCATTGGCGGCCAGGGTCCATGGGAAGCACCAGCCGTTGCAGTGGAACATGGGCAGGGTCCATAGGTACACCGCATGCGGCGGCATACCCCAGGAAATGATATTGGACGCCGAGTTCAGATAGGCGCCGCGGTGGTGATAGACCACGCCCTTGGGGTTGCCGGTGGTGCCCGAGGTGTAGTTCAGGGCGATGGCGTCCCACTCGTCGGCCGGCAGCTGCCAGGCGAAGTCGGGCGTGCCTTCGTTCAGGAAGGCCTCGTAGTCCTTCTCGCCCAGCTTTTCGCCGTCGGTGTAGTCCGGGTCGAGGCTGTCGATGACCAGCGGCTTCGGGCCGTCGAGCAGTTCCAGGGCGGCCTTGATGACCTTGGAGAATTCCAGGTCGGTGATCAGCACCTTGGCTTCGCCGTGGGTCAGCATGAAGGCGATGGCTTCCGCGTCGAGACGGGTATTCAGGGTATTGAGCACGGCGCCGGCCATCGGCACGCCGAAGTGGCACTCGAACATGGCGGCGGTGTTGGGCAGCATGACGGCGACCGTGTCGCCCTTGCCGATGCCGCGGCCCTGCAGTGCCGAGGCCAGCTGGCGGGCGCGGTCGTAGCTTTCCTTCCAGGTATATTGGCGAGCGCCCTGGATGACGGAAACGCGCTTGGGATAGACGAAGGCCGACCGTTCAATGAAGGTCAGCGGGGACAACGGGACGTAATTGGCCGGATTCCGGTCCAGCCCTACGGTATACGGGTTAACCACGGTTTTCTCCTCACGTTTTCTTGCCGAGTGTGCTGTTCTCGTTGATGCAAGTTATTGCCGATCCAGGCATCCATCCGTGCTGCGTGCCCATCACCGTGCTTTGGTTTTTCAGGAGAATGGCAAAACACTCTTGCGCAACTATTGGCAGAATGTAACGAATCGTTACACCCCGAAATCGCCCCCGCCGCCTGCACTAGAATCGCCCGATGTCCGCCGAAAACACCTCCGCCGAGCCCGGCCAGCGCTATGCCATGCTGCAAGCCGGACTCGACCTGCTCGACCAGGGAATCACCGTCTTCGACGGCGATCTGCGGCTGGTGGCGTGGAACCGCACCTTCCTGCAACTGCTCGAATTCCCGGACGAACTGGCCTATGTCGGCGCTCCCTTCGAGGGCTTCATCCGCCACAACGCCGAGCGCGGCGAATACGGTCCGGGCGACCGCGAGACGCAGATCGCCGAACGGGTCGCCGCCGCGCGCAACTTCTCGCCGCACGTCACCGAGCGCCAGCGCCCGAACGGCCGGGTCCTGCAACTGCGCGGCGAACCCTTGCCGAACCGGGGCTTCGTGACGCTGTACAGCGACGTTACCGAACAGCGCTACATCGAGCACCTGACCGAGCACCAGAACATCCAGCTTGACGAGCGGGTGCGCCGGCGCACCGCCCAGCTGGAAAACGCCAACGCCAACCTGCGCCGCGCCAACGAGGAAAACGAACGGATCGCCGCCGCGCTGGGACGCAGCGAAGCCCGCCTGCGCCTGATCAACGACACCATCCCCATCCTGATCGGCTACGTCGACAAGAACGAGGTCTACCAGTACGCCAACAAGGGCTATTCCGACTGGTACGGCCACCCGGATGGCGGCGTCATCGGCCGCGCCGTCCCCGAGGTGACCGGGCCGGTGGTGTACGCCCAGGTCAGGGAATCGGTGCGCCGCGCCCTGTCCGGCCAGCAGGTCACCTACGAATACCAGATGCAGCGCCAGGGACAGACGGTTTTCGCGCAGAGCACGCTGGTCCCGGAAATCAGCGCCGAAGGCGAAACCCTGGGCTTCTTCGTCTTCTCGCACGACATCACCGCGCAGAAACGCATGCAGGCCGCGCTCGTCCAGGCCCAGAAGATGGAAGCCATCGGCCAGTTGACCGGCGGCCTTGCCCACGACTTCAACAACCTGCTCACCGTCATCATCGGCAACCTGGCCGCCCTGCAGGATCACCGGCCGGACGACGCCGGGGTCAACGAATTCGTCGAACCGGCGCTGCAGTCGGCGCGCCGTGGCGTGCAGCTGATCAAGCGGCTGCTCGCCTTCTCCCGCCAGCAGCCGCTGGAGCCGCAGGCAGTCGATATCGGCCAGCTGATCGCCAGCCTGGCCAAGCTCGTCCGCCGTTCGCTGCCCGAATCGATCGCCATATCGACCGACCTGAGCGCCGCCTCGGTACACGCCCTGGTCGACCCCGGCCAGCTGGAAAGCGCCCTGCTCAACTTCGCGCTGAATTCGCGCGATGCCATGCCCGACGGCGGCCGCCTGCACATCGCGGCGCGTGCCGTCGAACTGACCACCAACGCGGCCGCCTTCGACGTACCGCCCGGCCATTACGTATTGATCGAGGTCGCCGACAACGGCTGCGGCATGGACGCCGCGACGCTGGCCCGCGCCTGCGAGCCGCTGTTCACCACCAAGCGCCTCGGCCTGGGCAGCGGCCTCGGCCTGGCCATGGCCTACGGTTTCGCCAAGCAATCCGGCGGCGGCATTTCCATCCACAGCCAGCCCGGCCAGGGCACCACGGTGCTGCTGGTGGTGCCGCTGACCACGCCGGAACCGGATGTCGAACCGCCCGGCGAGGAAGCCGCCCTGCCGCACGGCGGCGAACTGGTGCTGCTCGTCGAGGACGAGCCGAATGTCCGCCGCGTTGTCCGCCAGCAATTGATCGACCTCGGCTATCCGGTCATCGAAGCCGAAAACAGCACCCAAGCCTTGGAGATGATCGACCAGGTCGTCGCCATCGCCATCGTGGTCAGCGACATCATCATGCCCGGCGGCATCAACGGCCGGCAGCTGGCCGAATCCATCCTGAGCCGCCGGCCGGACATGCGCATCGTGCTGATGAGCGGCTACACCGACGAAACTGACGGGGCCGACACCGGCGGCGCCAGCGACCTGCCGGTGCTGGCCAAACCCTTCGTCCGCCAGGACCTGGCCCGCGCCCTGCTCCGCGCCACCCGAGACACGCCATGAAAGACAACGAATCCGCCAAGCTGATCGCCATCGTCGAGGACGACCCGGACGTCGCCAAGATCATCGAACAGGTGCTCGGCGACTTCGGCTTCCGCACCGTCTGGTGCCGCAGCGCCGGCGACCTGCTGCGCCGCCTGCGCAGCCTGGCTCCCGACCTGTGCATCATCGACCTCGGCCTGCCCGACATGGACGGCATCGAAGCCATGCAGCGGGTCCGCGCGCAGTCGGCCTGCGGCATCCTGATCCTGACCGGGCGCGCCCATGTCAGCGACCGGGTGATGGGCCTCGAACTGGGTGCCGACGACTACATGCTGAAGCCCTTCGAACCGCGCGAACTGGTCGCCCGCGTGCGCAGCATCGTCCGCCGCCGCGAAAGCGCCGAGACGACCGGCCACCAGATGGCCGAATTTGGCGGCTGGCGCTTCAACCTGGGCAACAACCGGCTGCTCGCCCCCAACGGCGAGGAACATGCGCTGAGCACGGCGGAATCGGAATTGCTCAAGGTCTTCGTCAACAACCCGAACCGCATCCTGCAGCGCGAGAAGCTGATGGGCAGCCGCGACCTCGCCCCTACCGACCGCGCCATCGACGTCCGCATCTCGCGCCTGCGCCGCAAGCTGGAGCCGGATGCCGAAAGCCCGGCTTTCATCAAGACGGTGTACGGCGCCGGCTACCTGTTCCTCGCCGCCGTCACCTGGTCCGGCGAAAACGCCTGAACCGGCGGTCCGCCATGACCGACCGTCCAGCGCCCGGCTGTTAAAAATCCCCGCGTGAAGTTATGATTTTAGTAATAGTCTTTATTCAGTATCGCAGCGGAGGCACCGCGCGATACCGTTCGGCGGAATCAACCGCCGACCGCTGGGAGAAACGGTTTCTCAATGCGCGACAACGGTGCGGCAACCGGTCACGAGATCGAACTACGGGATGAGCAGATCATCATCTCGCGTACCGACGAGCAGGGGCGGATCGTCTTTGCCAATCAGGATTTCATCGACATCAGCGGCTTTGCCGAACACGAGCTGATCGGCCAGCCGCAGAACATCATTCGTCACCCGGACATGCCGGCCGCGGTGTTCGCCGACCTGTGGCGCGACATCAAGGCCGGCCGGCCGTGGATCGGCCTGATCAAGAACCGCTGCAAGAATGGCGACTTCTACTGGGTCGAGGCCCACATTTCGCCGCTCCGCAACGGCAAGATGCGTTCCGGCTACCTGTCCATGCGGCGCAAGGCGAGCCGCGAGCAGATCGCCGCGGCGGAAAGCGCCTACGCCATGCTGCGCGAACCGGCGCAGGCCAGCCACCTCTTCGTGCAGCACGGCGAAGTCCGCCGCCGCCGGCCGTGGACCGCGCTGCACAGCGCATTCCAGCGCGTCTCGCTGGGCACCAAGCTGGTCGCTACTTCGCTGCTCGCCGCCATCGCCCTCCTCGGCATCGCCAGCTACTTCCTGGCCGGCCACGTTACCCGCGTCCTCGACGACAACGCGCGCCAGCAACTGACCCACGACGTCAGCCTGCTGCGCGCCGCCGTGTCGTCCCGCGTCGAGAGCGCCAATATCGAGACGGTCGAGTACGCCAAGATCCTGACCGACCGTCTCTACGAAGCCCTGGGTGGCCGGGACAAGCTGACCCGGCGCAGCTTCGAGGCCATACTCGAGCAGAGCAGCCATCCGGCCAACCGCAAACTCGACGGCGTGCTGCGCGATCTGCGCGGAGCCGGCAGCATCTTCCTGCTCACGCCGCAAGGTTTCCAGCGACGCATGAGCACGGTGCTCGACGAAAACGGCAAATCGCCCGTCGGCAGCTATCTCGAAGCCGGCAGTCCGGCCCATCTGCCGCTGGTC
>DATGXM010000225.1:0-1685 GCA_035298985.1 Azonexus sp.
CTGGTCGCCGACATGCTCAACAACGCCATCCAAAACGCCGGCCGCCACGCCCGGCGCAAGGTGCATCTCGATGCCCGCGTCGACGATGGCTGGCTGCTGCTCAGCGTCGAGGACGACGGCGATGGCTTCGCCACCCTGCCCCCTGCTTCCGGCACCGGACTGATGGTCGCCCAGCGTCTGGCCGAACTGCATGCCCGCCGCGGCCGGCAGGGAAAGCTCACCCTGAACAACGGCGCCGGCCTCGGTGGCGCCCGTTTCGAATTGCGGCTGCCATAATGAGCGACTACGCCAAAAAGCGCTTCCTGGTCGTCGACGACCAGCCGATGGCCCGCGACGCGCTACGCACCGTCGCCCAGACCATCGGCGCCTTCGCCGTCGAATTCGCCTCCAATTACCAGGACGCCATCTACCGCATCCGCAACAACGCGCCGGACATCATCCTGTGCGACTACGTGCTCGGCGATGGCCGCTCCGGCCAGCAACTGCTCGAGGAACTGCGCCGTTTCAACCTGCTGGCCGACGAAATGATCTTCATGATGGTCACCGGCGAGCAATCCTACGAGCAGGTCGTGTCGGCCGTCGAACTGGTGCCCGACGACTACATCATCAAGCCCTTCTCGCCGGACAAGCTGGTCCTGCGGCTGGACCGCATCATGGCCAAGAAGGAATTCTTCCGCGAGTATTACCGCGAGAAGCGCAAGCAGGAGTACGCCAACGCCCTGGCCATCCTCGAACAGCAGCGCGCCAGCGAGGCCGGTCGCCCCTACCGCTTCGAGATTTGCCGCCAGCAGGCCGAGGTGATGCTGATCAGCGGCGACGCCAAGGGCGCCGAGGCGGCCTATCGCGACATCCTCGAAAACTACGAATTCCCCTGGGCCCGGGCCGGCGTCGCCCGCTCCCTGCATCGCCAGAATCGCCTGGACGAGGCGCGCGAGGAAATCGACCGCGTCGTCGCCAGCACGCCCACCTTTTTCGAAGCCTCCGACCTCAAGGCCAATATCTGCATGGCGCAGGGCGAGCATGGCGAAGCGCAGCAGATACTCGACGAGGTCGCCAAGAAGACGCCGCGCAATTACCTGCGCAAGCGGCAACTGGCCGAAGCGGCCACGCTGAATGGCGATACCGAAACGGCACGGGCGGTGATGAGCGACATCGTCGCCAACGACACCATGCCCGGCGCGGTGACGGCCGAGGATAGACTGGCCCTGGCGCGCAGCCAGATCGATGCCAACGACCTGATCTCGGCCGAGAAAACGCTGATCGGTCTGAAGGAATCGGAGGTGCAAAACATGCTCCTCGACGAGCAGGCCAGTTACGCGGCGCTGCTGGCGATCAGTTCGCCGGGGCGCGGCAAGCCGCGCTTTGCCGGCTTGCGCCCGGCCTTGATGTCAGCCCAGCTGGGCGCCAACAGCCGCCTCGACATCCTGCGCAGTGCCCTGTCCCTCGGCGACCACGAACTGGCCGACACCCAGGCCAAGGCCCTGCTCGTCGGCGAGGAAGCCAAGAAGAGTTTCGGCGCGATGCGCAAGCAATACGCCCTGCACGGCCGCGAGCAGGATTTCCGCAACATCCAGAAGCAGGTTGCGCTGAAGCGCATCCATCACGACGAAGCGCCCGGGCCGGCCTAGCGCAGAGGAAGGCGCCTTTCCGGCAAGGGCGGGAATGGCGGCTGTCTGAAAGTTATG
>DATGXM010000226.1:0-3174 GCA_035298985.1 Azonexus sp.
ATGCGCGACTGGGTTACCAACATCCACAACACCTTCTACATCATCGGCACTGTCGCCGGTCCGCACCCCTATCCGATGCTGGTGCGCGATTTCCAGAAAATCATCGGCGAGGAATGCCTGACCCAGATGCCGGAAATGGCCGGGCGCCAGCCGGATGCGGTGATCGCCGCCGTCGGTGGCGGTTCCAACGCGATGGGCATTTTCTACCCCTACATCGATGTCGAAGGCGTGCGCCTGATCGGGGTCGAGGCAGCGGGTTCCGGCATCGAGACCGGCCTGCACGCCGCCTCGCTGACTGCCGGCGTGCCGGGCGTGCTGCACGGCAACCGCACTTATCTGTTGCAGGATGAGGACGGCCAGATCATCGAGACGCATTCGGTTTCCGCCGGCCTCGATTACCCGGGCGTCGGCCCGGAACACGCCTGGCTGAAGGACATGGGCCGCGCCGAGTACCAGCCGATTACCGATAGCGAAGCGCTCGACGCCTTCCACACCCTGTGTCGCCTGGAAGGCATCATCCCGGCGCTCGAATCCAGCCATGCCCTGGCCTATGCCGCCAAGCTGGCGCCTCAGCTTGCCAAGGACAAGATTCTGCTGGTCAACCTCTCCGGTCGGGGTGACAAGGACATGCACACCGTGGCCGAGAAATCCGGGATTGTCTTCTGATGTCGCGCATTCAAAAAGCTTTCGAACGCCTGAATGGCGAGGGCCGCAAGGCGCTGATTCCCTTCATCACCGCCGGCGACCCGAATGCCGACCTGACCGTGCCGCTGATGCACGCCCTGGTGGAAGCCGGTGCCGACGTGATCGAACTGGGCGTCCCGTTCTCCGATCCGATGGCCGACGGCCCGACCATCCAGCGTGCCTCCGAACGCGCCCTGGCGCGCGGCATGACGCTGCGCAAGGTGCTGCAACTGGTCACCACCTTCCGCACCGTAGACGACAAGACGCCGGTGGTGCTGATGGGCTACGCCAATCCGATCGAGGCCATGGGCCTGGAGCGTTTCGCCGAAAAGGCCGCGCAGTCCGGCGTCGACGGTGTGCTGGTGGTCGATTACCCGCCGGAAGAAGCGGAAAAATTTGGCGCTGCGATGAAGGCGCACGGTCTGGATCCGATCTTCCTGATTGCGCCGACCTCGAGCCCGGAGCGCATTGCCCAGGTGGCGACCATTGCCAGCGGCTACGTCTATTACGTGTCGCTGGCCGGGGTGACCGGTTCCGGGGCCTTGAACGTCGATGCGGTAGCTGAGCGCCTGCCGGCCATCCGCGAAAAGACCGGCCTGCCGGTCGGCGTCGGTTTTGGCATTCGCGATGCCGCGACGGCGTCGCGGATTGCCGCCTTTGCCGATGCGGTGGTCGTCGGTAGCCGGATTATTGAAGAAATTGAGAAATCGACGGCGGATGGTGATACCACCAGCGCCTGCGCCAACGTCAAGGCGCTGGTCGCGGATATCCGTCGTGGAGTGGATGAGGTGAAGAAATGAGCTGGCTGACCAAACTGCTGCCCCCGAAAATCAAGCGCGAGCAAGGCGCTCAGCGCCGCGGCAACCTGCCGGAAGGCCTGTGGAGCAAGTGCCCGTCGTGCGAGGCGGTGCTCTATGCAACCGATCTTGAGAACAACATGCAGGTCTGCCCCAAGTGCGGCCACCACAACCGCCTGAATTCCCGGCAGCGTCTCGACATGCTGCTCGATACGGAAGGCCGTTTCGAAATCGGCGCCGAAGTGGTGCCAGTGGACAGCCTGAAATTTAAGGACTCCAAGAAATACCCGGATCGCCTGATGGAAGCCAACGTGGCGACCGGCGAGAGCGATTCGCTGGTTGTCCTGCAGGGCGCCATCAAGACCATGCCGGTCGTTGCCGCTGCCTTCGAGTTCGACTTCATGGGCGGTTCGATGGGCTCCGTGCTCGGCGAGCGTTTCGTGCGCGGCGTGCAGAATGCCGTCGAACAGAAGATGCCCTTCATCTGCATCACCGCTTCCGGCGGTGCCCGCATGCAGGAAGGCCTGTTCTCGCTGATGCAGATGGCCAAGACCACCGCCGCCCTGACCAAACTGTCGGAAGCCGGCCTACCCTTCATCTCCATACTGACCGACCCAACCATGGGCGGCGTTTCGGCCTCCTTCGCCTTCGTCGGCGACGTGGTGATCGCCGAACCCAAGGCCCTGATCGGCTTTGCCGGCCCGCGCGTGATCGAGCAGACGGTGCGCGAGAAGCTGCCCGAAGGTTTCCAGCGTTCCGAATTCCTGCTCGAAAAGGGTGCCATCGACATGATCGTCGACCGTCGCGACATGCGCGACCAGGTGGCCCGCGTCCTGGCGCTCCTGCAAAAACTGCCTGTTGCCGCCTGACGGCGGCGAGTTGTTGGTTGCTAGCCGTTAGCTGTTAGCTAAAGGCTGGCGACTAATGACTGGAAACTAGCAACTAATGACTAAAGACGATTGGCTGCAACACCTCGAAGGCCTGCACCCCAAGGGGCAGGCCGGCATCGAGCTGGGATTGGAACGGATACGGCGGGTCAAGGCCGCGCTGGGCCAGCGGCAACACTGCCCGGTCATCATCGTCGGTGGCACCAACGGCAAGGGCTCGACCTGCGCCTATCTGGAAAACATCATCGACCGGGCCGGGTACAAGGTGGGCTGCTACACCTCGCCGCACCTGCTCGACTACAACGAACGGGTGCGCCTGAATGGCCGGCCGGTGAGCGACGAAGCCCTGTGTGCCGCCTTCGCCCGGGTCGAGGCGGCGCGGCTGACGGCTGGCGCGAATGGCGAAGCGGTCGCGCTGACCTATTTCGAGTTCGGTACGCTGGCTGCCTGGGAAATCTTTGCCGAGGCCAAGGTTGAAGCGGCAGTTCTCGAAGTCGGGCTGGGCGGTCGCCTGGATGCCGTGAACGCCTACGAGCCGGACATTTCCATCGTCACCACGGTGGCGCTCGATCACACTGACTGGCTGGGGCCGGACCGCGAATCGATCGGTTTCGAAAAGGCCGGCATCTACCGCGCCGGCAAGCCGGCTTTCTGCGCCGACCCCAATCCGCCGCAACGCCTGCTCGATCACGCGGCGGCCATCAGCGCCGACCTGCGCCTGATCGGGCGCGACTTCGGCTTCGAGCGGCCGGCGGCGGAAAGCGGCGAAAACCGGCTGCAATGGCGCTGGTGGTGCCGTTCCGGCG
>DATGXM010000227.1:0-2189 GCA_035298985.1 Azonexus sp.
TCCACTGATAGACATAGCCGCGCGGCTCCAGCCGCCCGAGCGACAGCAGGATGTAGCTGGCAAGGATCAGCGCGGCGGCGGCCCAGCCGATGATCTCGATGAGGAGTTTGGGGTCGGTCATGGCGCTGCACTGCCCGACTGCGCCCTAAAAGGAAACGCCCGCCGCGCACCTGGCGCAGCGGGCGTTCCATCATGCGATTGGCCGCTGTCAGGCCGCCAGCTTCCTCAGCACATAATGGAGGATGCCGCCGTTCATGAAATATTCGACCTCGTTGGCGGTATCGATGCGGCACAGCGTGTCGAAGGTGAAGACGCTGCCGTCGGGCCGCGTCACCACCACTGTCACCGTCTGGCGCGGCGTCAGCGATGCGACGCCGGTGATGGTGAAGCTGTCATCCCCGGTGAGGCCGAGCGTTTCGCGGGTCTGGCCATCGACGAACTGCAGCGGCAGCACGCCCATGCCGACGAGGTTCGAACGGTGGATGCGTTCGAAGCTTTCGACGATCACCGCGCGCACGCCGAGCAGGTTGGTGCCCTTGGCCGCCCAGTCGCGCGACGATCCGGTGCCATATTCCTTGCCGGCGATGACGACGAGCGGCGTGCCATCGGCCTTGTGACGCATGGCGGCGTCATAGATCGGCATGACCTCGCCATTGTAACGGCTCATGCCGCCTTCGATGCCGGGCACCATCTCGTTCTTGATGCGGATGTTGGCAAAGGTGCCGCGCATCATCACTTCGTGGTGGCCACGGCGCGCGCCATAGCTGTTGAAGTCCGCCTTGCTGACCTGGCGTTCCATCAGCCACTGGCCGGCGGGGCTGTCGGCCTTGATCGAACCGGCCGGCGAGATGTGGTCGGTGGTGATCGAATCGCCCAGAATGGCGAGCGGCTTGGCCCCGACGATGTCGGAGACCGGCGCCGGCGTCATCGTCATCCCTTCGAAATAGGGCGGGTTGGCGACATATGTGGAGCCGGTGCGCCACTGGTAGGTTTCGCTGCCCTCCACTTGAATCGCACGCCAATGCTCGTCGCCTTCATAGACGCTGGCATAGCGGCTTTCGAACATCGCGCGGTCGATGTTGGCGTTCATCACCGAGGCGACCTCGGCATTGGTTGGCCAGATGTCTTTCAGGAACACGTCGCTGCCGTCAGTGGCCTGGCCGATCGGCGTAGTCGTGAAATCCTCCGTCACCGTGCCCTTCAGCGCGTAGGCGACGACCAGCGGCGGCGAAGCGAGGAAGTTGGCGCGCACATCGGGGCTGACGCGGCCTTCGAAGTTGCGGTTGCCCGACAGGACCGAGGCGGCGACGATGTCATTGCCGTTGATTGCCTTGGAGATCGGCTCGGCGAGCGGACCCGAATTGCCGATGCAGGTGGTGCAGCCATAGCCGACGAGGTTGAACCCGACCGCGTCGAGATGCTCCTGCAGCCCCGCCTTGGTGAGATAGTCGGTGACCACCTGCGATCCGGGTGCAAGGCTGGTCTTGACCCAGGGCTTGGGCTTCAAGCCGCGCTCGTTCGCCTTCTTGGCGACAAGACCGGCGGCGACCAGCACCGAGGGGTTGGAGGTGTTGGTGCAGCTGGTGATGGCTGCGATGACGACATCGCCGTCGCCGATGTCATGATCCTTGCCCTCGACCGCGACGCGCGCCGGTGCCGCCTTCTTGTAGACATTGGCAAGATCGCCGTTGAACACGTCGTCGACTTCGGTGAGCACGACCTTGTCCTGCGGGCGCTTCGGCCCGGCGAGGCTGGGGACGACGCTTCCCATGTCGAGCTCGAGCGTGTCGGTGAACACCGGATCGGCCATGTCGGCGCTGAGCCAAAGCCCCTGCGCCTTGGCATAGGCTTCGGTCAGCGCGAGCTGCTCCTCGCTGCGGCCGGTCAGGCGCATGTAATCGATGGTCTTTTCATCGATGCCGAAGAAGCCGCAGGTCGCGCCATATTCGGGCGCCATGTTGGCGAGCGTGGCGCGGTCGGCGAGGGTCAGCGTCTGCAAGCCCGGCCCATAATATTCGACGAAGCGGCCGACCACGCCCTTGGCGCGCAGCATCTGGGTCGCGGTGAGCACGAGGTCGGTGGCGGTAACGCCTTCCTTGAGCTGACCGGTCAGCTTGAACCCGACGACTTCGGGGATCAGCATCGACACCGGCTGGCCGAGCATCGCGGCTTCGGCCTCGATCCCGCCG
>DATGXM010000228.1:0-4146 GCA_035298985.1 Azonexus sp.
GCCGACATCCTGCTGAGCAGCGACCTGAAGCCCGGCGATGCTCTGCGCGCCGCCCGGGCGCGGGCGCCGAGCGACGGCCTGCATGCCTCGAACATGCGTTCCTGGCGCGAAGGCCTGCCCAGCGGCATCGGGGGGCCGGTCGCCGTGCTCGACGAAATCAAGCGCGCCAACCTGCGCGGGCGGGGCGGAGCCGGCTTCACCACCGGCCTGAAATGGGAGGCCTGCCGCAATGCGCCGCTCAAGGCCGGCCAGCGGCGCATCGTGGTGTGCAATGCCGACGAGGGCGAGCCGGGGACCTTCAAGGACCGGGTGCTGCTCGCCAAGTACGCCGATCTGGTTTTTGAAGGCATGACCGTCGCCGCCTATGCGGTGGGCGCGACTCAGGGCTTCGTCTATCTGCGCGGCGAGTACCGCTACCTGCTCGACCACCTGAATGCCGTGCTCGCCCGCCGTCGTCGCGACAAGCTGCTCGGCGAGAACATCCTGGGCATTCCGGGGGCGGATTTCGACATCGACATCCACGTCGGCGCCGGCGCCTACGTGTGCGGTGAGGAATCGGCGCTCATCGAGTCGCTCGAAGGCAAGCGCGGCACGCCACGCAACCGGCCGCCCTTCCCGGTGACCAACGGCTATCTGGACCAGCCGACCATCGTCAACAACGTCGAGACCTTCGCCGCGGCGGCGATGATCGCGCTCAAGGGCGACGACTGGTACGCCGGCATCGGCACCAGGCATTCGGCCGGGACCAAGATATTGTCGGTGTCCGGCGATTGCGAGCGGCCGGGCATCTACGAATACCCGTTCGGCGTCAGTGTCCGCCAGGTACTGGAAGATTGCGGGGCGAGCGACACGCAGGCGGTGCAGGTCAGCGGGCCGTCCGGCATCTGCGTGGCGGAGGCCGAGTTCGACCGCATCATCGGCTTCGAGGACATCCCGACGGCCGGCGCCTTCACCATTTTCAACAAGACCCGCGACATGTTCGAGGTGGCACGCAACTACGTGCATTTCTTCCAGCATGAGAGCTGCGGTTTCTGCACGCCGTGCCGGGTCGGCACTTCGCTGCTCAAGAACCTGATGGACAAGCTGCACTACGGCGCCGGGTCGCCCTACGACTTCAGCGAAATCGAGAAGCTCAACCAGCTGC
This sequence comes from Azonexus sp., assembly GCA_035298985.1. Classification (GTDB taxonomy): domain Bacteria; phylum Pseudomonadota; class Gammaproteobacteria; order Burkholderiales; family Rhodocyclaceae; genus Azonexus. The sequence continues at coordinate 1,145 of DATGXM010000228.1, forward strand.
TGCAATCGATGAGCCACTGCGGCCTCGGGCATACGGCGTGCAACCCGGTGCTCGACACCATCGCCAAGTTCCGCCCGGCCTACGAGAAGCGCATGAACCAGCAGGATTTCACGCCGGCCTTCGACCTCGACCGGGCTCTGGCGGCAGCCCGCCAGATGACCGGGCGCGACGATGCCGCCGCCCACTTGAGCACCGAACACGGAGGTGCAGCATGAGCCTGACCTTTACGCTCGACGGCAAGACGATTCCCTTTGCCGAAGGGCAGACCATCATCCAGGCCGCCAGCGCGGCCGGCGTCTTCATCCCGCACCTGTGCTACCACCCGGAATTCAAGCCGCACGGCTCGTGCAAGCTGTGTACTGTCAAGGTCAATGGCCGCCATACCGCGTCGTGCACCATGCGCGCCGCGCCGGGCATGGTGGTCGAGAGCGATACCGAGGAAATCAACGCCGAACGCCGGGCATTGACCCAGATGCTGTTCGTCGAGGGCAACCATTTCTGCCCGTCGTGCGAAAAGAGCGGCAACTGCCAGTTGCAGGCGACGGCCTACCACCTGGGCATGATGAGTCCGCATTACGACCACTTCTTCCCGAGCCGGCCGGTCGATGCCTCGCATCCGGAAGTGTTGCTCGACTTCAATCGCTGCATCCTGTGCTCGCTGTGCGTGCGGGCCAGCCGCGATGTGGATGGCAAGAACGTCTTCGCCTTGTCAGGGCGCGGCATCAAGACACACCTGATCGTCAATGCCAAGTCCGGCCAACTGGGCGATACCGATTTCACGCTGGACGACAAGGCGGCGCAGGTCTGCCCGGTGGGCGTCATCCTCAGGAAGCGGCGGGGCTTTGCCGTGCCGATCGGCGAACGCACCTATGACAAGGCGCCGATTTCGGAAACCGTGGCGGAGGGCAAATGACATGACTGCCAAGAAGAAGCTCAAGGTCGCCACCACCTCGCTGGCCGGCTGTTTCGGCTGCCACATGTCCTTCCTCGACATCGACGAGCGGCTGTTCACGCTGCTCGAATACATCGAATTCGATCGCTCGCCGCTCACCGACATCAAGGAATGCAGTCCGGACTGCGATATCGGCATCATCGAGGGCGGGCTGTGCAACGCCGAGAACGTGCATGTCCTGCGTGAGTTCCGCAAGAACTGCAAAGTCCTGATCGCCATGGGCGCCTGCGCCATCAACGGCGGCCTGCCGGCGCAGCGCAACCACCTGCCACTGACCACCATCCTCGAGGAGGTCTATCACACCAGCCCGGGGCTGGCCAATGGCATGATCCCCAACGATCCGGAACTGCCGCTGCCGCTCGACCAGGTGCACCCCATCCACGAGGTGGTCAAGGTCGATTACTTCATCCCCGGCTGCCCGCCTTCCGGCGACGCGATCTGGAAAGTGCTGACCGATCTGCTGGCCGGCCGCGAGCCTTCCCTGCAACACGGCCTGATGCATTACGACTGAGGTGGCGCCATGACCTACCAACTCGAAACCGCCCAACACCCCGAAACCCTGCGCCGCGTCGCGATCGACCCCGTGTCGCGCGTCGAGGGCCACGGCAAGGTGACCATCCTGCTCGACGAGCAGAACAAGGTGCATCAGGTCCGCCTGCACATCGTCGAATTCCGGGGCTTCGAGAAATTCATCCAGGGCCGGCCGTACTGGGAGGTGCCGGTCATGGTCCAGCGCCTGTGCGGCATCTGCCCGGTGTCGCATCACCTGGCCGCGTCCAAGGCGCTGGACGTGATCGTCGGCGCCAGGAAGCTGACCCCGGCCGCCGAAAAGCTGCGCCGCCTGATGCACTACGGCCAGATGCTGCAATCGCACGCCCTGCATTTCTTCCACCTCTGTTCCCCCGACCTGCTGTTCGGCTTTGACAGCGACGTGACCAAGCGCAATATCGTCGGCGTCGCCCTGGAGCATCCGGAAACCGCCAAGCGCGGCGTGCTGTTGCGCAAGTTCGGCCAGGAAGTGATCCGGGTGACGGCCGGCAAGCGGGTGCATGGCACCGGCGCGGTGCCGGGCGGGGTGAACAAGTCGCTGACCATTGCCGAGCGCGACGAGCTGCTCAAGGACGTCTATCACATCGTCCAGTGGTCGCGCGACGCCGTGCGGCTGATCCAGAAGGTGCATACCCAGGACCCCGGGCTGTACAACAGTTTCGGCATCTTCCGCTCCAATTTCATGTCGTTGGTCGGTCACAACGGCGACCTCGATTTCTACCACGGCACGCTGCGCGCCCGCGACGACAACGGCAAGCTGATCTTCGACCACCTCGATTACCAGAACTACCACCAGGTCATCGAGGAGGAAGTGCGCTCGTGGAGCTACATGAAGTTCCCGTATATCCGGTCCATCGGCAAGGAGCACGGCTGGTACAAGGTCGGCCCGCTGGCCCGGGTGCAGAACTGCAACCAGATTTCGACACCTTTCGCCGAGCACGAGCGCAAGGAGTTCATCGACTACGCCGGCGGCTCGCCGCTGCACGCGCCGCTGGCCTACCACTGGACGCGGATGATCGAAATGCTGCACGCCGCCGAGGTGATCAAGGAGCTGCTGCACGATGACGACCTGCTGTCCAAGGACCTGATGGTCGAGGGCGAGCACCAGATGGAAGGCGTCGGCGTCATCGAGGCGCCGCGCGGCACGCTGTTCCACCATTACCAGGTCGACGAGAACGATATCGTGACCATGGCCAACCTGATCGTGTCGACCACCAACAACAACCAGGCGATGAACGAAGCGATTCGCCATGTCGCCCGCCGCTACCTGCATGGCCGCGAGGTGACGGAGGGCCTGCTCAACCACATCGAGGTCGCCATCCGCGCCTTTGACCCCTGCCTGTCCTGCGCTACGCATGCGCTGGGCAAGATGCCGCTGAGTGTCGAACTGGTCGCTGCCGACGGCAGCCCGGTGCACAGCCTGAGCCGGTCATGACGGCGCCTATTGTCGTTTTCGCCATCGGCAACCCGAGCCGCGGCGACGACGCCATCGGCCCGGAAT
>DATGXM010000229.1:0-6714 GCA_035298985.1 Azonexus sp.
GCAAAAACTCGCCGACGCCGTCGCGGCAGTGGCCGGACCTTTCGGCTACCGGGCGTTCTCCGATTCGGCGCCGGTCATGGAAGTCGAATTCGCCCGCCAGGCCGGTCTCGGCTGGCGCGGCAAACATACCCTGCTGTTGTCGCGGCAAGGCTCCTGGCGCTTTCTCGGCGAAATCTACACCGATCTGCCGCTGCCGCCCGACGCCCCGATCGAAGACCACTGCGGCAACTGCACCGCCTGCCTGCAAGCCTGCCCGACCCAGGCCATCGTCGCCCCCTACAAGGTCGATGCCCGGCGCTGTATTTCCTACCTGACCATCGAACTGGACGGCGCCATCCCCGAGGAATTCCGGCCGCTGATCGGCAACCGCATCTACGGCTGCGACGACTGCCAGCTATGCTGCCCATGGAACCGCTTCGCCCAACTCGGCGACCGCGAATTCGCCCCGCGCCACCGGCTCGACGAGGCCAGCCTGCTCGAATTATTCGCCTGGACCGAGCAGCAGTTCAACGACCGGCTGGCCGGCAATCCGATCCGGCGCATCGGGCATGAGCGCTGGTTGCGCAATATCGCCGTCGCCCTCGGCAACGCCCCTGCCTCGGCGGAGATCAGCCAGGCCCTACATGCCCGCCTGGAGGGCGCCAGCGACATGCTGCGCGAGCACATCGCCTGGGCGCTACATCAGCAAGCAACGGCCTAGACATTGGACGGGAACACCGCCGTCAGGCGGCCTGGGTAGCCGTCTCGGTCTTTGGCTGCGTGACCGGAAGCCAGATCCGGAAGGTGGTGCCCTTGCCCACTTCGCTCTCGACCTCGATCCGGCCGTTATGCTTGGCGATGATGTTGTACGAGACGGACAACCCGAGACCGGTCCCCTTGCCCACCGGCTTGGTGGTGAAGAAGGGATCGAAAATCCGGTTCAGATTCTCGGGTGCGATGCCGGCTCCGGTGTCGCTGATGCTGACCCATACCCCATCCCCTTCGCAACCCGTCGCCAGGGTCAGCGTTCCGCGCGTGGCGATGGCCTGGGCGGCATTGACCATCAGGTTCAGGAACACCTGATTGAGTTGGGAAGGCAGGCATTCGATCTCCGGTATGTCGGCATAGGCCCTGACCACATCCGCCTTGTGCTTGATCTCGTTGGTCGCCACATTCAAGGTGGTTTCAAGGCAATTGTGCAAATTGGCTTTCTGCCATTCCTGGACACTATCGACCCGCGAGAAATCGCGCAGGTCCTGGACGATGCGCTTGACCCGGTCCAGACCGTCCTTGCTTTCCTTGAACAAGGCGACGATATCCTCCTTGAGGAAGTCGTAGTCGATCTGCTGGCGGATGGCGAGTGCTCCCGCGGCTGACACCGGATCGCCGTAGGCATCGATCAGTCGGAACAGATCGAGCACGTAGCGTTCAAGGGCGCCGAAATTGGAATTGACGAAGCCGACCGGATTGTTGATTTCATGCGCGACACCGGCTGCCAACTGGCCGATGGACGCCAGCTTTTCCGATTGCAGCAACTGGTTCTGGGCCTCTTCCAGTTTTTCGATCAGACGGCGCTGCTCGGCCTTCTCCTGTTCCAGATCGGCGACGGCCCGCGACAGGCGACCATGAAAAATGGCCGTATCGGTGAAGTCGTACAAGGTGACGCAGACGTGCTCGACAGTTTCGCCCGGCCCCTTCACCGGCAGGAAAGTACAACTTTGCTGCATGGCGTCGACCCCGCCGGTCACCGGCCGGTTATGCTGAAAGCGGAACAGATAGGGGCGCTGCTCCCACGACGTAAAGGCGTAGTTCTTGAGCAGAAAGACGTTGCGTATCTTCTTTTCCAGCCAAGTCCGCGGCAATTCGGGAAAACATTCGAACAGGCTACGGCCGATGACGTCACCGGCATCCCTGCCGCTGTGCATGGACATGAAGTGGTTCCAAAGCACCACGTTCATTGCCGCATCGACGGCGAAAATACCGACTTCCAGCCGGTCGACCACGAAATCGAGCAAACGCGGCGGGACGGCTTCGCTCACTACAAGGATTCCAGAAAACGGTCGACTGCCTGCAACAGGGCCATGATTTCGTCTTCAGGCATCAGGATGACCAGATGGCAAGCGAAAGAGCGATTCTCCAGCCGGAAATCGACTTCCACCAGCAAGGCCGCCGTCCACGGCACCGGGTTGTCCTGCAGCAGGCGTTCAAGCGGCATGGCGTCAGCCATCAGGGACGGGGCTGAAAAACCGATGGCCAGCTGCAGCTGCTCGGCAATGCCGCCCAGACAGGCCCCGACCAGGATATTGCTGAGGTCGAGCAACAGTTCGATCTCCGACGCGTGATCGAGGTTGCTTTCGTAGCCCATCAAATCCGCCAGATCGCTGCAGCGATGCTGGCCAAAAATGACCAGCGCCTCACCCCGCATTTCACTGTAAAAAGCCTGGCGAACGATGGAAACCGTTTGCTCGCCAACCGTTTTGGTGAGTACGGCCGGTACATTCTCCGGCGGAACGATCAGAATGCGCGGAATGGAGAGTTCGACGAACTCTCCCAGCACCTGCGCAATCGACGCCCCGGCCTGGCCCATGCCGATATTGGCTATTTCCTGCAGCGCTTCCTTGCGGTCGTCGGTCAGCATAAATATTCTCTGGGCAGACGATTAAACGATGATCCCGTAGCGGCGCAGAACTTCTTCGACCCTCGCGGCATCCACCGGTTTTTTGATGAAGGCAATCGCCCCCAGAGCCAGCACGCGGTCCACGGCCGCTTGCTGAACATCGGCCGAAACCACGATGACGAGACAATTCATGTCCTCATGGCGCAGCGTTTCAAGCACCTGATAACCGTCGATATCGGGCATGGTCAGGTCCAGGAACATGACATCGACTTTGCCCGAGCGATAGGCGGCCAAGGCTTCAGCGCCGCCTCCTGCCTGGGTAATCTCGATATCCCAGTTGGGCGGTAGGGAACGAATCAGCATCTTGCGCGCGATGGGGGAGTCATCAACAACAAGCACTGAAAGCGGCATCTGCTTATCCGGAAGTAGAAGGGGGAAATCATTCCCCGAAAAGAAATCCAACAGCTGCTGACAGCCTACCCGAAGCATGGACCGGCAGCAACATTTCCCGCCCGGCTGGGAACCGCTGCCAGCGCGGTCGGGAACCCGCCCTGAAGCCGGCCGGCCCACGTCCTGGTCTGCGCGCACAACCGACGCTTCACCGGGCGACCGGCCGCCCCGGATCGGCACACCACTCGCTCCACGAACCAGCATAGAGACGCGAACCAGGCAGCCCGGCAATTTCCATCGCCACCATGTTCAGGCAGGCGGAAACGCCGGAGCCGCACTGATGAATCACCAGATCCGGCGGCGAGCCGGCGAGGATGGCCAGCCATTCCGCCCGCAATTCGGCGGCCGGTTTGAAACGGCCGTCGGGCAACAGGTTATCCTTGAAGAAGCGATTGACCGCCCCCGGAATATGACCACCGACCGGATCGATGGTCTCGTTCTCGCCGCGGAAACGGTCCGCGCCGCGGGCATCGACCAGATGCATGTGTGGGGTCTCTATCCGCTCCTGTACGTAAGCGGCATTGACCGTCAAATCACGGGCATCGGCGACAAAGGTCCGCCCCTCAACGGTCGGCAGCACTGCCGTCAATGCGCCACCCGCCGCTTGCCAGGCCTGCAGCCCGCCATCAAGCAAGGCCACGGCATCGTGTCCCAGCCAGCGCAGCAGCCACCACAGGCGCCCGGCGATCATGCCCTGGGCGTCGTCGTAGACCACCACCTGCGTCGCACTGTCGATACCTATCCGGCCCAGGCGCTCGGCCAGCCCGCCCGGATCTGGCAAGGGGTGGCGGCCATTGCTGCCGGTCATCGGGCCGGACAGGTCGCGATCGCAATGCAGGAAGACGGCACCCGGAATATGGGCCTCGGCATAGGCGCGCTCGCCATAGCCGGTATCGGACAACTGGTGGCGGACATCGACCACCAGCCAGTTCGGATCATCGAGATGTGCCCGCAGCGTGGCCACATCGACCAGGGTCGTGTAACTCACCGCTTACTGCTCCAGCCAGCCCTTGGCCTCGTCGGGATTGGCGAAGACCTCGACATCGGCCTTGACGAAAGTCTGCGAAATCCAGGCACTCCACGTCACCCACTGGCTGTCGGTGACCACGGCGACGCGCTTGAAATCCTCGGCATGGGCCCGCGAGAACTTGACCTCCTCCCAGGCCACGTCCAGCGTCAGCCCGACCATCTGGCTCAGGTCAAAATACAGGTCGACCGGCCCTTCGAACTTGACCTTGTAATTGACGACCTCTTCGAATTCCTTGTAGTCAGCCAGCGTGAATTCCCCGAACACGGACACATTGACACGGCTCGCTTGATGGTCGATGACGATCATGGTTTGCTCCTTCTAGTTATTAGTTGTGAGTGGCTGGTTATTCGCTAAAAACCAGCGACTGACTGCTAACAGCTAGTCTAATCCTGCTCGACCGGGCTGGCACGCGAAAAGTGCGTGGCCGCGATGCCGGACAGGATGATCAGGCCAATCGCCGCCCACGCCGAGACATCCAGCACCTCGCCCCAGAGCAGCATGCCGAACAGGCTGGAAAAGATCACCGTGCTGTAGGCCAATGCGGCCGACATCAGCGTCTTGCCGCGCGAATAGGCCCGGGTCATGGCCAGCTGGGCGACCGTGGCGAAGCTGGCCACCCCAAGCAGGAGCAGGCCGCTATGCCGGTCGACCGCGTGGATTTCGCTGAACAACAGCCACACTCCGGCGCCAACCGACGACACCAGCGAAAAGTAGAACACCGTCCGCGTTTCCGGCTCGCCGCGCGCCCCGAGTTCGCGCACGCTGAAATAGGCCATGCCGGCCAGCACGCCGGAACCGAGGCCGACCAGCCCGCCGAACAACTGGTCGGCATGGAAGGTCGGTTTGAGCAGCATGACCACGCCGAGCAAGCCGACGGCCAGCGCGCCGAGTATGCCGTGCCGCGTCTGCCAGCCGGCCAGCGCCATGTAGATAGCGAGGAAGATCGCCGAGGTGTAGTTGAGCGTCACCGCCGTCGCCAGCGGCAGCAGCGTGATGGCGTAGAAATAGGAGACCAGCGCCAGGAAGCCGACCGTGCCGCGGGTGATCTGCCAGCGCAAATGCGGCGTGCGCAATGGCACACCGCGCAGGCGCACCAGTCCGTACATCAGGATCAGCGAAATGAAGCTGCGATAGAAGGTGATCTCGATTGCCGAATGCGTCGCGGCGGCCAGCTTGACGCAGACGCCCATGCAGGCGAACAACAGGCTGGCGGCGATCATCCACAGGGATTGCATGCGGCGAAACTCGGAAATGAAAAGGGCGCCGGATTTTACCCCGACGCCCTGTTGCGACGCTGCACGGAATCAGCGTGCCTCGATATCCTTTTGCATGACCCGGCGATAGAACTCGTGGAAGTGCTGCATGCCGTCCTCCATCGGGCTCTGGTACGGCCCGACCTCGTTGCGCCCTTCGGCCAGCAGCGCCTTGCGGCCGCGGTCCATGCGCTCGCCGATATCGTCGTCCTCGATGGCGGTTTCCATGTAGGCAGCACGTTCGGCTTCGATGAACTCGCGTTCGAAATCGACGATTTCCTCGGGGTAGTAGAACTCGACGACGTTCATCGTCTTGTCCGGCCCCATCGGGAGCAGCGTCGACACCACCAGCACGTGCGGATACCACTCGACCATGATGTTCGGGTAGTAGGTCAACCAGATGGCGCCCTGCGGCGGGGTTTCGCCGCGGTCGCCGTAGTATTCGCGGACCACCTTCTGCCACTTGTCGTACACCGCCGAACCGGACTTCATCAGCGAGGTGATGCCGACCTTCTGCACCGAGTACCAGTCGCCGAACTGCCAGCTAAGGTCGTCGCAGGTGACGAAATTGCCCAGGCCCGGGTGGTAGGGAACGACGTGGTAGTCCTCGAGATAGACCTCGATGAAGGTCTTCCAGTTGTAGTTGCACTCGTGCATCTCGACGTGGTCGAGCTTGTAGCCGGTGAAATCGAGGTCGCGGGCGACGGTCATGCCGGCCAGATCGACATTGGGCGAGCGCGGCCCTTTGAACAGCAGGCCGTTCCAGTTCTCCAGCCTGGCCTTGTTCAGGTTCAGGCAGGGATTCTGCGGAAAATGCGGGGCGCCGATCAGCTCGCCGCCCTGCTCGTAGGTCCAGCGGTGGATCGGGCAGACCACCGGCCCGTTCAGCGTGCCACTGCCCTGCAGCATGATGGCCTGACGATGGCGGCAGACGTTGGACATCTGCCAAATGCCGGCATTCTTGCCGTCGGCACCGCCGTTGATCAGCATCTGGCCGTGGTCCTTCCACTCCAGCGAACGGTAGCTACCCGCTTCCGGCACCATCAACTGGTGGCCGACATAACCGGGACCGGCATCGAAGATGAGCTTCTTCTCCAGCTCATAGACCTTGTCATCGAAGTACCAGTCCACCGGCAGTTGCGACACTGCGGGGGCCAAACGGGACAGATTCGCCGCGTCAGACATTCCACGCTCCAGCGGGTTGAAAAAACAGGATTTTACCCCGCCCCGCATTTGACCTGAAGCCCCTGGATGGAGTATTTTCGCGTGTTTCCCCGAACGCCTCTGACATGGATCAAACACCCATCGCCGACATGAAATTCGAGACGGCCCTGGCCGAACTCGAAGACATCGTCTCCAGCATGGAAGGCGGCAAGCTCGAACTC
>DATGXM010000230.1:0-14301 GCA_035298985.1 Azonexus sp.
GCGACGAAGTCGTCCATACCGGCAGCGACGCAGCGCTGGCGGTCTTCCTCGAAAGCGTTGGCGGTCATGGCGATGATCGGGACCCGGGCATGGGCCGGCAGGGCGCGGATGGCCCGGGTCGCCTCCAGACCGTCCATCAGCGGCATCTGCATGTCCATCAGTATGACATCGTAAGACCTCTCGCCCGCCGCCGCGACGGCCTCCCGGCCGTTAACCGCGACATCGGCAGCCAGTCCGACCTCGGCGAGCATGGACAGGGCAATTTCACGATTTAGTGCATCGTCGTCGACCAGCAGTACCCGCTTGCCGCGCGCGGCCTCGGTCAGCAGGCGGCCGATTTCGCCGGGGTCGACCGCCGGTGCCACGCCGCGGACGGCATGGTCGAGCGCAAACCGGGCGGTGAACCAGAACCGGCTACCCTTGCCCGGTTCGCTCTGCACCCCCACCTCGCCGCCCATCAGTTCGGCAAAACGGCGGGTGATGGCCAGCCCCAGGCCGGTGCCGCGATGGCGGCGGGTCGACGAGTTGTCGATTTGTTCGAATTCCGAAAACAGCGTCACCATGTCGTCGGCAGCGATACCAATCCCGGTGTCCTCGACCTCGAAGCGCAGCAGGACGCCTTCGGCCGTCTGCTCGACCTGGCCGATCCGCAGCAACACACGCCCCGTCTCGGTGAACTTGATCGCATTGCCGATATAGTTAAGCAAGGCCTGCTGCAGACGGGCAGCATCGCCGATCAGGGTGTCCGGTATGTCCGGATCGATCTCCGTGGCCAATAGCAGCCCTTTTTCCAAAGCCCTTTCCTGCTGCATGGAAACCAGGTTGGCGACGACCTGGCGCACGGAAAGCGGCGCCGCGGCCAAGGAGAATTTTCCGGCCTCGATTTTCGACAAATCGAGCACCCCGTTGATCAGGTCCAGCAGGTGCCGGCTGGCGGTGTCGATCTTGGCCAGGTGTTCGCGCTGCCCCTCCAGCAAGCCGTTGCGCCGCAGCAGATGGAGCCCGCCCGTGATGGCATTGAGCGGCGTACGGATCTCGTGGCTCATGTTGGCGAGAAAGGCGCTTTTCGCGCGACTCGCCGCCTTGGCAGCTTGCATCGACTCGGACAGGGCCGCCGTACGCTCGGCCACCTGCGATTCCAGCTCATCACGGTGGCGCTCCAGCTCACGCCGCGCCACCTCGCGCTCGCGGGCCCGGCTGATGGCCAGCCATTGCCCCCACAAAATACCGGCCAGACCCATCAGCCAGATCGTGACGTGCGTTGCGCCAAGGCTGAACTGGCTTTCTGCTATTTGTTGCAGATAAGGCGCCAGCGGCAGGTTGAGGCCGGTCGCGCCGCGCAGGTCCCCGGTCTTGTAGCCGAGAACGGCATGACACTTGTCGCAGCCCGGCTCCATGAACATGGCGCGCAGATAGCGCAGATGCGGCTTGCCGTCGATATTGGTCACCTCCCAGACTTCCTCGGCCTCACGCCGGGAAAAACGTTCGAGCTGGGATTTTTCCCAATCGTCCGGTGCATTGCCCGGATTCAGGTAGCGCAGGCCGGTGATACGACCGCGCACCCCATAGCTTGCGGCATAAAGGTCCATCATCTGGCGCAGCATGGACGCGGGGTTGAGCAGAGTGAGCTGGCGCCCGTCGGTCGTTGTCACGTCGCGCCCCGGGACATGGGACAGCCAGGGGACCGACTTCTGGGTGTCGGTGATGGGCACATAGACGCCGCCGTGCATCGTCCCCCAGCGCCGGAAAGTGATGTCCTTGTTAAGGCTGGCCCGGGCGGCAGCATAGGCCATGTTCATGGTCTGCTGTTCGGCGTTGTTCAGATTCCAGAACAGCGAAAAGGCTATCGTGCCGGTCCACAGCACGATAGCCAGCAAAAACAGGCGTCCGCGCAAATTATTTTCGGCCATCCCTCGCTCCGCAGACATGCCCCCTCGCCTACCTAATACATATGAATAAATTTCCAAGCCTGCGCCCCACCATTCCGGGCGCAGGCCGGAAGACCTGCTACTCGCGCGGCACGGCCGGCGCTCCATAACGCAACAACTGTTTCGTCGCTGCACAGTCCCAACTGCCCACCCTGCGCCGCACCAACGACAAGAAACGAGACAAGACGGTGATTTTTAAGCCATTTTATCCTTATTTTGGCGTCACCAGAGCAGCTGGCACGAGGCCTGCACATTGTTGAGCACGAGTCACGGCGGTTACACAACGCCGGCCTTGAGTTAACCCGTTCGCAACTCCATTCCAGAAGACAGGAGACAAATATGATTTATGCAGCTCCCGGTAACGCCGGCGCCAAGATCGCCTACAAGGACCGTTACGACAACTTCATCAACGGCAAGTGGGTCGCCCCGGTCAAGGGACAGTACTTCGACGTGATCACCCCGGTGAACGGCAAGGCCTACACCAAGGCCGCCCGCTCCACCGCCGAGGATATCGAACTGGCACTGGATGCTGCCCACGCCGCCTTCCCGGCCTGGGGCAAGGCTGACGCCACCACCCGTTCCAACATCCTGCTGAAGATCGCCGATCGTCTGGAAGCCAACCTGGAACTGCTGGCCTACGCCGAAACCGTCGATAACGGCAAGCCGATCCGTGAAACCCTCGCCGCCGACATCCCGCTGGCTGTCGACCACTTCCGTTACTTCGCCGGCTGCCTGCGCTCGCAGGAAGGCGGCATCTCGGAAATCGACGAGAACACCATGGCTTACCACATCCACGAACCCCTGGGTGTCGTCGGCCAGATCATCCCCTGGAACTTCCCGATCCTGATGGCCGCCTGGAAGCTGGCCCCGGCCCTCGGCGCCGGCAACTGCGTCGTGCTGAAGCCAGCCGAATCGACCCCGATCTCCATCCTGATCCTGGTCGACCTGATCGCCGACCTGCTGCCGCCGGGCGTCCTGAACATCGTCAACGGTTTCGGTCGCGAAGCCGGCATGCCGCTGGCCGTCAGCAAGCGCATCGCCAAGATCGCCTTCACCGGCTCCACCTCCACCGGCCGCGTCATCGCGCAGGCCGCTGCCAACAACCTGATCCCGGCCACCCTGGAACTGGGCGGCAAGTCGCCGAACATTTTCTTCGCCGACGTCATGGACAAGGATGATGGCTTCCTCGACAAGGCCATCGAAGGCATGGTGCTGTTCGCCTTCAACCAAGGCGAAGTCTGCACCTGCCCGTCGCGTGCCCTGATCCAGGAATCGATCTACGACAAGTTCATCGAGCGCGTCCTGAAGCGCGTTGCCGCCATCAAGCAAGGCTCGCCGCTCGACACCGAGACCATGATGGGTGCTCAGTGCTCGCAGGAGCAGATGACCAAGATCCAGTCCTACCTGCAGTTGGGCAAGGAAGAAGGCGCCGAATGCCTGATCGGTGGCGAACGTGCCAACCTCGGCGGCGACATCGAAGGTGGCTACTACATCCAGCCGACCCTGTTCAAGGGCCACAACAAGATGCGCATCTTCCAGGAAGAAATCTTCGGGCCGGTGCTGGCCGTGACGACTTTCAAGGACGAAGCCGAAGCCCTGGCCATCGCCAACGACACCCTGTACGGCCTGGGCGCCGGCGTGTGGAGCCGTAACGGCAACGTCGCCTACCGCATGGGTCGCGCCATCCAGGCCGGCCGCGTATGGACCAACTGCTACCACGCCTATCCGGCACACGCTGCCTTCGGCGGCTACAAGGAATCCGGTATCGGCCGCGAGACCCACAAGGTCATGCTCGACCACTACCAGCAAACGAAGAACCTGCTCGTCTCCTACTCCGAGAGCAAGCTGGGCTTCTTCTAAGCAATCGTTTTCGGTACCGCCCGGTCGTCGTGTCCTTTACCCAAGGCAAGACGGCGACTGGTCGGCACCTCAGAGGCATCTCCTCCACTGGCCCCTTTGTTTTGCGGGCAACTCTTCGGGGGCGGGCAACCGCCCCCCCTTTTTTAGCTACCATTTCAGGAGAACACCATGGTTGAACGCGTCATCGCAACGCAAGCCGCGTTGGACCTCATCGCCCTCCTGAAACAGCAATACGGGCCGGAACTGATGTTCCACCAGTCCGGCGGCTGTTGCGACAACAGCGCCGCCAACTGTTACCTGCCCACCGACCTGACCATCGGCCCCTACGACGTCCACCTCGGCGAAATCGGCGGTGTGCCGTTCTACATCAGCGCCTCGCAGTACGAGTACTGGAAACACACCCAACTGATCATCGATGTGATCGACGGATCGGGTGGTACCTTCTCGCTCGAGGGCAATACCGGCAAGGCGTTCCATACCCGCTCACGGTTGTTCACCGATGCCGAATGGGCCGAACTGCTAGCGGCCGGTCTCGTTTAATTCAAGGAAATCTCATGAAACAGCAAATGCACAACGCCCTTCTCGGCCTTGCCGCCGCAGCCGTCATGATCGCCACCCCGTCAGCACAGGCCTCCGATGGTGAAGCCATCGTCAAGAAAGCACGCTGTGTGGCCTGCCACGCCGTCGATCAAAAGCGTGTCGGCCCCGCCTACAAGGAAGTCGCTGCCAAGTACAAGGGCGATGCCAAAGCCCCGGCCATGCTGTTCGACAAGGTCCGCCACGGTGGCTCAGGCAATTGGGGCCAGGTCCCGATGATTCCGCACCCGGCCGACAAGATCAGCGACGAGGACCTGAAGGCAGCCATCCACTGGGTTCTGGCCCTCGACTGACAAGACTCCGAACAGCCCGTATCCCGGGCACAAAGGGAGAACAGCACCCTCAAGAATTGAACGGCCTCAGGCCGTCGACTATGAAATTACGAAAACCAGGCCGGGCGCCTGGTTTTTCTTTGCCGGCAGCCCGAGGCCGGCAGACTGCTCAAAAAATTAGGCTACCGGGCGCCACGGCCATAGTTTCGCCCAGATGCGCTTACGGCTTATCAAGCCAGAACAGCGAAGTGATGGTCTTGGCATCGGTTATACGCCCCTCCCACACCGCTTGCCGAGCCTCGCCCGGAGACAGCTCGATCACATCGAGGAATTCGTTGTGATCAAGTTCCTTTTCTCCCGCCAGATGCAGGCCACGCGCGGCAAAGATTTCGATGCGTTCATCGGAATAGCCGATACATGGATGCATCACGCCAAGATATTCCCACTCGGTAGCGACATAACCCGTCTCCTCCTTCAGCTCGCGCCGCGCGGTATCGATGATCGCCTCACCCGGATCGATCTTGCCGGCAGGTAGTTCGAGGAAGACCCGGCGCAGCGGATAGCGAAACTGACGCTCGAAGAGCAGATTGCCGTTATCCAGGAAAGCCAGGATGACGACGGCTCCTGGATGCACGATGTATTCCCGTACCGACTCCTGGCCGTTGGGCAGCAATACGCGGTCCCTGCGGACATCGAGCAAGGCGCCCTTGAAGACCGATTCGCTGGCGACTTCCGATTCGATCAGATGAACATCGTGCGACATGTTTGACTCCACAAAGTAAAACGCCCCGGCGAGCGGGGCGTTCATGTTCAGCAGCAGGCAGTTCGATCAGAGCGAGCGCAGCAGGGCATAGGCACACAGTGACATGATCACCTGCGGGAAGATGCCCAGGAAAGCCACCGCCAGGCCGTTGGCGGAAATCAGGATACGCATGTCCATGCCGGCGGCGAGCGGAGTTTCGTCAATCGGTGCATCAAAGTACATCAGCTTGACGACGCGCAGGTAGTAGAAGGCACCGATCAGCGAGAAAGCTACGGCAACCAGTGCCAGCCAGGTGTAGCCAGCAGCAATGACCGCCTGCAGCACCGAGAACTTGGCGAAGAAGCCGATGAAGAACGGAATACCGGCCAGCGAGAACATCATCATCAGCATGATGCCGGCGAACCACGGGCTGCGCTTGTTCAGGCCTTTCAGGTCTTCCAGTTCGTCAGCCTCGAAACCGGCACGCGACATCAGCAGAATCATGCCGAAGGTTCCGGCCGTGGTCAGGACATAGGCGATCACATAGAACATCGACGAGCTGTAGGCATTCAGAGCATAGCGGGCGTCGCCGCCGACCACGCCGGTAACGATGCCGAGCAGCATGAATCCCATGTGCGAGATGGTCGAATAGGCCAGCATGCGCTTCAGGTTGGTCTGGGCAATGGCGGCCAGGTTACCGATGGCCATCGACAGCACCGACAGGATGACCAGCATGGCCTGCCAGTCCTGCGCCATCGTGATCAGGCCATTGACCAGCAGACGCATGACGATGGCGAAAGCAGCCAGCTTCGGCGCGGAACCGATGAACAGGGTCACTGAAGTCGGCGCGCCGTGATAGACGTCCGGAATCCACATGTGGAACGGGACGACGCCGAGCTTGAAGGCCAAACCGGCAACCAGGAAGACCAGGCCGAAGACCATAACGGTCTTGTTGACGCCACCGCCATACAGACGCTCGGCAAGCCCGGTGATTTCCAGCGTGCCGGTCGCACCGTAGATCATCGACATGCCGTACAGCAGCAGGCCGGAAGCCAGCGCGCCGAGAACAAAGTACTTCATGGCGGCTTCCGTGGACACCACGGAATCGCGATTCATCGCCACCATCGCGTACAGCGATAGGGACAGCAGTTCCAGACCGATGTAGATGGTCAGGAAATGGTTGGCCGAGATCATGACCATCATGCCAAGCGTGGCGAACAGGGCCAGCACGTAGTACTCGCCCTTGTTCATCGTTTCGCGGTCGATGATGTAGGCACGCGAATAGAACATCACGATGACGACGGTCATGTACAGGAACAGCTTCAGCAGGTCCGACATCAGGTCGTCGACAAACATGTTGCTGAAGGTGTAGGTAATCTCGCCGGTACTCGTCGCGAACTGGATCGCGGCGCAACCGATCAGGGTCAGCTGAGTCAGCACGAAGGTGACGGTACGTCGGCTGTCCTTGACCAGCAAATCGATCATCAGGATGGCCAGCGCCATCGTCGTCAGAAAGATTTCCGGCGCAGCGGGCAGAAGATTGGGGACAACGAAATTGTCGAACATGTCGGCTACCGTTTATTGAATCTTGCTGATGGCAACGTGATGCAGCAGGTCGTTGACCGAGGCGTGCATGACTTCGGTGAAGGGCTGCGGATAGACGCCCATCCACAGGGTGGCGATGGCCAGCACTGCGAGGATGGCGAATTCGCGCTTGTTGATGTCGGTCAGCTCGGCAACGTGATGGTTGGCGACATCGCCGAAGATCACGCGCTTGTACATCCATAGCGAATAGGCGGCACCGATCACCATCGAGCTGGCGGCTGCGAAAGCAACCCAGAAATTGAGCTTCACGGCACCCAGAATGACCATGAATTCGCCGACGAAGCCGGAAGTAGCCGGCAATCCGGAGTTGGCCATGGTGAATAACATGAACAGGGCCGCGAATTTCGGCATGGTATTGACCACGCCGCCGTAATCGGCGATCTGACGGCTATGCACGCGGTCGTACATGACGCCGATGCAGAAGAACATGGCGCCCGACACAAAACCGTGGGAAACCATCTGCACCAGCGCGCCTTCGATGCCCATGGCGCTGAACATGAAGAAGCCCAGCGTCACGAAACCCATGTGGGCAATGGAGGAATAAGCCACCAGCTTCTTCATGTCGGCCTGGACCAGGGCGACGAAACCGATATAGACGACGGCGATCAGCGACAGCGCAACGACCAGGCTGGACAGCTCATGCGAGGCATCCGGGGCGATCGGCAGCGAGAAACGCAGGAAGCCGTAGGCACCGAGCTTCAGCGCGATGGCAGCCAGGACGATGGAGCCGCCCGTCGGCGCTTCGACGTGGGCGTCCGGCAACCAGGTATGCACCGGCCACATCGGAACCTTGACGGCGAAGGCGATCAGGAAAGCCAGGAACAGCCAGATCTGCGGACCGAGGCCGATCGGCAGTTTGTGCCATTCGAGGATGGAGAAGCTGCCGCCGGACTGGATGAACAGGTACATCAGCGCCAGCAGGAACAGCAGGGAACCGAACAGCGTGTAGAGGAAGAATTTGAAGGCGGCATAAACACGGTTCGGGCCGCCCCACACGCCGATGATCAGGTACAGCGGAATCAGCGAGGCCTCGAAGAAGACGTAGAACAGCACGCCGTCCAGCGAGGTGAAGATGCCGTTCATCAAGCCCGACATGATCAGGAAGGCAGCGTTGTATTGGGCGACCTTCTGCTCGATCACTTCCCAGCCGGCCGCCACCACGACGATGGTGATGAAGGCATTGAGGATCACGAACAGCATCGAGATGCCATCGACACCCAGATGGTAGTTGATATTGAAGCGCGGAATCCACGTC
The DNA here is from genome assembly GCA_035298985.1 of Azonexus sp. Classification (GTDB taxonomy): domain Bacteria; phylum Pseudomonadota; class Gammaproteobacteria; order Burkholderiales; family Rhodocyclaceae; genus Azonexus. Next base: position 8,260 of record DATGXM010000230.1, read on the forward strand.
TTCAGTTCGACGAATTGCATACCGCCGTTGGCGATGTCGAAATTGGTCCAGAGCGGAATCGTCACCAGGAAGGCAACGACCGCACCGATCAGGGCAAGCATCCGCGCCAGCGGAGCGTTCCGGTCATTGCCGGTGGCGAGCACGATGGCCCCGGCGAGGATCGGAATCCAGATTGCGAGAGATAGCAGCGGGTAAGTCGACATGTTATTCCTTGCTCTTCTGCGAACTATTCACGCTAGGCGCGGTTGATCCACAGGGTCATCAGCACAAAGACGCCAATGATCATGGTGAAAGCGTAGTGATAAACGTAACCGGTCTGGAACAGGCGGGTCACGGTGGCAATCCATCCGACCAGCTTGGCCGAACCATTGACGATCAGCCCGTCGATCACGGCGACATCGCCGCCCTTCCACAAGGCCTTGCCGAGCAGGCGGGCACCGCCAGCGAAAACGGCTTCGTTGAACTTGTCGAAGTAGTACTTGTTCTCGAACAGGGTATTGATCGCGGAGAAACGACGCTGGATGGCCGCCGGGATGTCCGGACGCTTCATGTAGAAGAACCACGACACGACAACACCGGACAGGGCAAGAATGAACGGCAGCGAGGTCAGCGAATGGATACCCATCGCTGCGGCGCCGTGGAACTCCTCGGCCAGGTGCTCCATCGCCGGGTGAGCGTGGTGATCGATGAAGATCACGCCCTTGAAGTAATCACCATACAGCATCGGCTCGATAGCCAGATAGCCGATGGCCAGCGACGGGATAGCGAGCAGAACCAGCGGCAGCCAGACGACCCACGGGGTCTCGTGCGGCTTCTGCCCCGGCGCCAGCCCGTGGTGGTGATCGTGCGTGGCTTCCTCGTCGTCATGATCGCCGTGATGTTCGTGATGGTGAGCATCATCCGCCTTCCCGAAGCGCTCTTCGCCGTGGAAAACCAGGAAGTACATGCGGAAGGAGTAGAAAGCCGTAACGAAGACCCCAGCCAGGACGGCGTAGTAAGCAAACGCGGCGCCCGGCTGGCCGGCGTGGTAAGCCACCTGAGCCGCTTCGATGATCGAGTCCTTGGAGTAGAAACCGGACAGGAACGGCGTACCGATCAAGGCCAGCGAACCGACCAGGGAAGTGATCCAGGTGATCGGCATGTACTTGCGCAGGCCGCCCATGTTGCGGATGTCCTGATCGTGGTGCATGCCAATGATGACCGAGCCGGCGGCGAGGAACAGCAGCGCCTTGAAGAAAGCGTGGGTCATCAGGTGGAAGATGGCGACCGAGTAGGCGGAAGCGCCGAGCGCGACCGTCATGTAGCCGAGTTGGGACAGCGTCGAGTAAGCGACAACACGTTTGATGTCGTTCTGGATGATGCCGAGGAAGCCCATGAACAGCGCGGTGATGGCGCCAATCACGATGACGAAGGACAGGGCCGTGGTCGACAGTTCGAACAGTGGCGACATCCGGGACACCATGAAGATGCCAGCAGTAACCATCGTCGCAGCGTGAATCAGCGCGGAAATCGGGGTCGGGCCTTCCATCGAGTCCGGCAGCCAGACGTGCAGCGGAACCTGGGCCGACTTGCCCATGGCGCCGATGAACAGGCAGATGCAGGTCGCTGTCATCAGGGACACGGTAGCCCACTCGCGGTCAGCGAACAGGCTGATCGTGGTGGCGGCGAATTCAGGTGCCTTCTGGAAAACAGTCGCGTAGTCCAGGGTGCCGAAATGGGTCAGGACCAAACCGATGCCAAGGATGAAACCGAAGTCGCCGACGCGGTTGACCAGGAAAGCCTTCATGTTGGCGAAAATGGCGGTCGGCCGGGTATACCAGAAACCGATCAGCAGGTAGGAGACCAGACCGACGGCTTCCCAGCCGAAGAACAGTTGCATGAAGTTGTTGCTCATCACCAGCATCAGCATGGAGAAGGTAAACAACGAGATGTAGCTGAAGAAACGGTTGTAGCCCGGGTCTTCCTGCATGTAGCCGATGGTGTAGATATGGACCATCAGCGACACGAAGGTGACCACGATCATCATGGTGGTGGTCAGCGAATCAACCAAAAAGCCAACTTCGAACTTGTAATCGCCACTGGTCAGCCAAGTATAGACCGGGCCATTGAAGGTATGTCCGGACTGGACATCCTTGAAGATCATCACCGAGGCAATGAAGGCGATGGCGACACCAGCGATGGTGGCGGTATGGGCGACCCAGCGCGGAATGACCCGGCAGAACAGACCGGCGATCATGGCACCGACCAGCGGTGCCAGCGGAACGAGCAGATAGAGTTTTTGCATTTCCATGTTTAACCCTTCAGGCTGCCCAGGTCATCCACATGGATGCTCTTGAGGTTGCGGAACAGCACGATCAGGATGGCCAGACCAATCGCCGATTCAGCAGCAGCAACAGTCAGGATGAAGAAGACGAAAATCTGGCCGGACAGATCCTGCAGGTAGTGGGAAAAGGCCACGAAATTCATGTTCACCGCCAGCAGCATCAGTTCGATGGCCATCAGCAGGACAATGAGGTTCTTCCGGTTCAGGAATATCCCGACCACGCTGATCGCGAACAGGATCGCGCCCAGAATCAGGAAATGCGAGAGAGTCAGATTGAGCATAATCTTCCCTGGGTTCAGTCTTTTTCGACCGGCATCTGCAGGACGCGGACGCGATCCTTCGCCTTGACGAAGACCTGCTGATTCGGATTGGTGTACCTGGATTTCTTCGGACCGCGGTAGGTGAGCACGATCGCGGCGATCATGCCGACGAGCAGGATCAGGGAAGCCAGTTCGAAGGGATAGACGTAGTCGCTGAACATCAGCGCGCCGATACCCTTGGTATTGGAGACACCGGCCGGCACCATCGCTTCGGCAGCCGGTACCTGAAAGTACTTGCTACCCAGGACCAGCGCCATTTCCATGGCCATCAGCAGACCGAGCAGCGTGCCGAGCGGCAGATAATTCCAGAAACCCTGCCGGATGCGGTCGATATTGATGTCCAGCATCATGACGACGAACAGGAACAGGACCATGACCGCGCCGACATAAACCAGAATGATAGCGATTGCCAGGAACTCGGCCTGCAACAAGGCCCAGATGCCGCCACAGGTAAAGAAGGCGAGAATCAGGTGAAGTGCGGCATGCACCGGATTGCGGGCGGTGATCACGCGAAGGCTCGCGAAAATCAGAATCGCCGACAGGAAGTAGAAAACCCCAGTTTGAAAATCCATCGCTAGCACCTGTTATCGGTAAGCCGAATCAAGCTCGCGATCCTTCGCGATTTGATCTTCGTAGCGGTCGCCGTTGGCCAGCAACATCTGCTTGGTGTAATACAGATCGCCGCGCTTTTCACCGTGGTATTCGAAAATGCGGGTCTCGACTATCGCATCGACCGGGCATGCCTCTTCGCAGAAACCACAGAAGATGCACTTGGTCAGATCGATATCGTAGCGGGTGGTACGGCGCGAGCCATCGTCGCGAGGCTCCGCCTCGATGGTGATCGCCAAGGCCGGGCAGATCGCCTCGCACAACTTGCAGGCGATGCAACGCTCTTCGCCATTTTCATAGCGACGCAGCGCGTGCAGGCCACGGAAACGGAAGCTCTGCGGCGTCTTCTCTTCCGGATATTGGACGGTAATCTTGCGGGCAAAGAAATACTTGCCTGTTACCGACATCCCCTTCAACAATTCCTTGAGGAAGAGGCTGTTGAAGATTTCCTTCATCGAACCCATTAGTCTCTCCTCATTTCCAGATATTCAGCGGCGACATCATCCAGACGCCGACAACAACCAGCCAGATCAGACAGATCGGCACAAACACCTTCCAACCCAAACGCATCAGCTGGTCATAGCGGTAGCGCGGGAACGTCGCACGGAACCACAGGAACAGGAAGAGAATCGCCGACATCTTGGCGAACAGCCACAGGATGCCGTCAGGCAGGAAACCGACCGGCGACAGCCAGCCGCCGAGGAACATGATCGAGGTCAGCGCGGCGACCAGAATCATGTTGGCGTATTCGGCCAGGAAGAAGACCGCAAAGGCCATACCGGAATACTCGACGTGGAAACCGGCGACGATTTCGGACTCGCCTTCGGCCACGTCGAACGGTGCGCGGTTGGTTTCAGCCACGCCGGAAATCAGATACACCAGGAACATCGGGAACAGCGGCAGCCAGTTCCATGACAGGAAGCTCAAGCCCCAGCCGGCGAACAGCCCGTGATCCTGGATCTTGACGATTTCCACCAGGTTCAGGCTGTTGGAAACCATCAGCACGCAGATCAGCGAGAAACCCATCGAAATTTCGTAGGAAACCATCTGTGCTGCGGAGCGCATGGCACCGAGGAAAGCATACTTGGAGTTGGAAGCCCAGCCAGACAGGATGATCCCGTACACGCCCATCGAGGTAATGGCCATGATGTACAGCAGGCTGGCATCGATATTGGCCAGGACCAGACTGTCGGTGAAAGGCACCACCGCCCAGGCAGCCAGTGCAGGCGCGATTGCCAGCATTGGAGCAATGACGAAAATCCCCTTGTTGGCGGTAGCCGGAACAATGATCTCCTTCATCAGCAGCTTCAGGCCATCGGCGATCGGCTGGATCAGGCCCCAGGGACCGACGCGGTTGGGACCGATACGGACCTGCATGTAACCAATGACCTTGCGTTCGAAGTAGGTCAGGTAGGCAACGCCAAGCATCATCGGCGCAACGATCAGGACAATTTTAAGCAGGGCCCATACCGCAGGCCAGGCACCGCCAAAAATGCCTTGTCCGAAATTCATCAGTGCGTCCATTTATGCACGCTCCACGGAAATCGAGCCGAACATATCGCCCAGCATGGCAGTACTCGCATGTGCCGCGGCCACACGAACACAGCCGGCCGGTACGCTGTTGTCCAGCTTGGCAGCCAGAACAGCTTCACCCGAACCTTGTTTGACCCGGACCTGCCCCTTGTCGGCGACGCCGACCTGGTTCAGGGTTTGCTCATTCATGCGAGCGGTCGGCGCGACGGAGTCGGCCGTCTGCTGCAGCGCCGGAGCACGGCGAGCCATCGGATCGGCGAAGTTGATCGGCACATCGGCAATCCGTTGCAGACCGTTCGCAGCAACCGCCGGCGCGGCGATGGAGACGCCGTTGAGCTCGTTGCTGAGGCCGGAAACAAATTCAACCGACTTGCGGCCGAGCACTTCGTCGCGAACTTCTTCGCTCGAGGCGTAGGCAAAGCCCTCCAGATTGAGAACGTTGCCCAGCACGCGCAGGATCTTCCAGGCCGGGCGCGCATCACCGCGGGCCTTCGCCACACCGTTGAAGCTTTGGGCACGGCCTTCGGTATTGACGAAGGTACCCGAGGTTTCGGTAAAGGGGGCGATCGGCAGCATCACGTCCGCGTATTCCAGCGCCGGAGCGTGTTTGAAAGCCGACATATAGACAACCAGGCTGGCCTGCTTGAGCGCGCCGAGCGCCAGTTGCGGGTTAGCGCAATCGAATTCCGGCTCAATGCCCATCAGCACGTAGGCCTTGCGCGGCTGCTCGAACATCTGGCGAGCGTTGGCACCGGACGGCAGTGCCCAGGACAGGTGGGCACCGACGGTATTGGCACCTTCGCCGAGGAAGCCGACGGTGGCGCCGGTCAGCTTGCCCAGTTCCAGCGCCAGTGCATGCAATTGCGTGGCATCTGCCGACTGGGTTGCCGCGTTGCCCAGGAAGACGGCACGCTTCTCGCCATCAACCAGGCTTTGTGCAATCTTCTTGCTGGCATCACAAACGCTAACGTTTTCCAGAGCAGCCGGGACGACGACACCCTTGATCTCGGCGGCAGCCTTGACCACGGCGGCCAGCGCAGTGGCCAGCGCGGCCGGCGCAACGGTGATCCGGGCGTGCAGATTGATCAGTTGATCGTCGCCAGCGACGTCGAGCAGGCTGACCTTGGTAAATTTCTTGGCCGCTTGCCGCAGGCGCTGGGCGATCAGCGGATGATCCTTGCGCAAGAACGAACCAACAACCAGAGCACCGTCCAGATCCTTGATCTCGGCGAGGCACATGCCCAGCCACGGTGCACC
>DATGXM010000231.1:0-5267 GCA_035298985.1 Azonexus sp.
GCTGCAGAAGGGCTACACCATCGCCGAGCGCACCCTGCGCCCGGCCCTGGTCATGGTCGCCAAAGGCAAATAAGAAATTTCAATTTTGGGCATTTTTTCCGGCCGACCGTAGCATTTACTTGAAAACGGCCTGAGCGCCCCCAATTCACGAACATCAGCAATTCACTTTAGGAAAGACATCATGGGCAAGATCATCGGCATCGACCTCGGCACCACCAACTCCTGCGTCGCCATCATGGAAGGCGGCCAGCCGAAGGTCATCGAAAACGCGGAAGGTGCGCGCACCACCCCGTCCATCATCGGCTACACGGAAGACGGCGAAATCCTGTGCGGCGCCCCGGCCAAGCGCCAGGCCGTGACCAACCCGAAGAACACGCTGTACGCCGTCAAGCGCCTGATCGGCCGCCGCTTCGAAGAAAAGGAAGTGCAGAAGGACATCGCGCTGATGCCCTTCAAGATCGTCAAAGCTGACAACGGCGACGCCTGGGTCGAGGCCCGCGACAAGAAGATCGCCCCGCCGCAGGTTTCCGCCGAAGTGCTGCGCAAGATGAAGAAGACCGCCGAAGACTACCTCGGCGAGGAAGTCACCGAAGCGGTCATCACCGTGCCGGCCTACTTCAACGACAGCCAGCGCCAGGCCACCAAGGACGCCGGCCGCATCGCCGGTCTGGAAGTCAAGCGCATCATCAACGAGCCGACCGCCGCTGCACTGGCTTTCGGCATGGATAAGGTCGCCGGCAAGGACAAGAAAATCGCCGTGTATGACCTCGGCGGCGGCACCTTCGACATCTCGATCATCGAAATTGCCGACGTCGATGGCGAAAAGCAGTTCGAAGTGCTGGCCACCAACGGCGACACCTTCCTCGGCGGCGAAGACTTCGACCAGCGCCTGATCGACTACATCATCGACGAATTCAAGAAGGAATCCGGCGTCGACCTGAAGAAGGACGTGCTGGCGCTGCAACGCCTGAAGGAAGCCGCCGAAAAGGCCAAGATCGAGCTGTCCTCCAGCCAGCAGACCGAAGTCAACCTACCCTACATCACCGCCGACGCCTCCGGCCCGAAGCACCTGGCCCTGAAGATCACCCGCGCCAAGTTCGAGTCGCTGGTCGACGAACTGATCGAACGCACCGTCGCCCCGTGCATCACCGCACTGAAGGACGCCGGCTGCAAGATCGGCGACATCGACGACGTGATCCTGGTCGGCGGCCAGTCACGCATGCCGAAGGTGCAGGAGAAGGTCAAGGAAGTGTTCGGCAAGGAGCCGCGCAAGGACGTGAACCCGGATGAGGCCGTCGCCGTCGGCGCCGCCATCCAGGGCGGCGTGCTGCAGGGCGAAGTCAAGGACGTGCTGCTGCTCGACGTCACCCCGCTGTCGCTCGGCATCGAAACCCTGGGCGGCATCATGACCAAGCTGATCCAGAAGAACACCACGATCCCGACCAAGGCCTCGCAAGTCTTCTCGACCGCCGATGACAACCAGTCCGCCGTGACCATCCACGTGCTGCAGGGCGAGCGCGAAGTCGCCTCGGGCAACAAGAGCCTCGGCCAGTTCAACTTGGAAGGCATCCCGCCCGCCCCGCGCGGCACGCCGCAGATCGAGGTCATCTTCGACATCGACGCCAACGGCATCATGCATGTCACGGCCAAGGACAAGGCCACCGGCAAGGAAAACAAGATCACCATCAAGGCGAACTCCGGCCTCAGCGAAGAAGAGATTCAGCGCATGGTGAAGGATGCCGAACTGCACGCCGAAGAGGACAAGAAGGCGCACGAGCTGGCCGATGCCCGCAACCAGGCCGACGGCATGGTGCACATGGTCAAGAAGTCGCTGACCGAATACGGTGACAAGTTGGATGCCGCCGAGAAGGAAGCCATCGAGAAGGCGATCAAGGATGTCGAGGAAGTCCTGCGCGACGGCGACAAGGATGTCATCACCGCCAAGACCGAGGCCCTGTCGGCTGCGGCCCAGAAGCTGGGCGAAAAGATGTACGCCCAGCAGCAGGCTGAAGGTGCTGCCGCCGGTGCGGACGCTGCCGGCGCCCAGCCTCAAGGCGAAAAGACCGTCGAAGGCGATGTTGTCGATGCCGAATTTACGGAAGTGAACAAGGACAAGAAGTAAGCCAGACGCAACGCCCCGGCGCCGAGCCTTCCGGAACCCTCCGGCGGCGCTCGGCGCCTTTGTCACATGACGGGTAGAAGAAATGTCAAAACGCGATTTTTACGAGATTCTCGGCGTCAACCGCGATGCTTCCGACGACGAGATCAAGAAGGCCTACCGCAAGCTGGCCATGAAGCACCATCCGGACCGCAATCCGGACAACCCGGCAGCCGAGGAGAAATTCAAGGAAGCCAAGGAAGCCTACGAAATCCTGTCGGATAACCAGAAGCGCGCGGCCTACGACCAGTACGGCCACGCCGGCGTCGACCCGCAAGCCGGCATGGGCGGCGGTTTCGGCGGTGGTGGCGGCGGTTTTGCCGATGCCTTCGGCGGCATCTTCGACGAAATTTTCGGTGGCCGCGCCGGCGGCGGTGGCGGCGGCGGTCGCTCCAACATCTATCGTGGCGCCGACCTGCGCTACAACCTGGAAATCACGCTGGAACAGGCCGCCCACGGTACGGAAACCAAGATCCGCATCCCGACCATGGAAGTCTGCGAGCCCTGCAACGGCTCCGGCGCCAAGCCGGGTACCCAGCCCAAGACCTGTCCGACCTGTAACGGTTCCGGCCAGGTACGCCTGCAGCAGGGCTTCTTCTCCATCCAGCAGACCTGCCACAAGTGCCACGGCACGGGCCGCTTCATTGCCGACCCCTGCAAGTCGTGCGGCGGCGCCGGTCGCATCAAGCAGCACAAGACGCTGGCCGTCAAGATTCCGGCTGGCGTGGATGAAGGCGATCGTATCCGGCTGGCCGGCGAAGGCGAACATGGCGTCAACGGCGGCCCGCCGGGCGACCTATACGTGCAGATCCACCTCAAGCCGCATGCCGTTTTCCAACGCGACCACAACGACCTGCATTGCGAAATGCCGATCTCCTTCACCACCGCAGCACTGGGTGGCGAAATCGAGATTCCGACCCTGGACGGCGCCGCAGCCATCAAGATTCCGGCGGAAACCCAGTCCGGCCGGGTCTTCCGCTTGCGTGGCAAGGGCATCAAGGGTGTTCGCAGCCACGCGCACGGCGACCTGATGTGCCACGTCGTGGTCGAAACCCCGGTGAACCTGACTGACCGCCAGAAGGAACTGTTGCGCGAACTTGAGGAGTCGAGCAAGGACAACAGCGCCAAGCACAATCCGCGCTCCAAGTCGTGGATGGACAAGGTCAAGGAGTTCTTCGGAGATTAATCTTCGCAGCCGGAACGGCCCGAGCATCGTTCGAGCCAATGTGATCTGATTCAATCGACAAGCGATCCGCGAGCAATCCCGGATCGCTTTGTTTTTTCCCGCGTGCCCGCTCGCCACATCCCAAAACGCGAAAAGTGCAGCTTTTTGGATGAAAACAAGGCATTCAAACGGAAAAACTCCGATAAATGCATCTTTTCAAGACAACGACAGGTGTTTCCGCCCCTATAATCTGCAGGTTATCCCGGCAACCGATAGCGAGAAACCCATGAAAGCGATACGCCGTATCCTGTCAGCCTGCCTCATCGGCTTGACCGCCTGCCCAGCCGCCTTCGCCGAAACCGGCGTCACCGACACCGCGATCACCCTCGGCATGTCGGTTCCATTGACCGGACCGGCCAGCGCCCATGGCCAGGAACTGAAAAACGTCATCACCGCCTATTTCGAGCAGGTGAACAAAAGCGGCGGCATCAACGGGCGCAAGCTGCAGCTGACGGTGCTCGACGACGGCTACGATCCGGAAAAGACAGTCGCCAACACCAAGACGCTGATCGAGACCAACAAGGTCTTCGCGCTGGTCGGCTATTACGGCTCGACGGCGATTACCGACGCAATGAACAAGGTCTTCGGCCCGGCCAAGGTCCCGCTGATCGGCGGCATCTCCGGCGCCATGCCGCTGCGCCAGCCACCGGCCGGCAATCCGAACAATCGCTATCTGTTCATTCAGCGCGCCAGCTACGCCGACGAGGCCGAGGCCATCGGCACCCAGCTCGCCACCCTCGGCCTGAAGAACATTGCTGTCTTCTACCAGAACGACGCTTTCGGCAAGGCCGGCCTCGACGGGCTGACCACTGCATTGAAGAAGCACAACCTGACCCCATCGGCCACCGGCACCGTGGAGCGCAATTCCGACGACATCGGCAAGGCTCTGGAGTCGATTGCCAAGGTCACCCCACAGGCCGTGGTCATGGTCACCCTGTACAAACCGACGGCGGCGATGGTCAAGGCGCTGCGCAAGGCCAATCAGAGCCCGATGTTCATGACCCTGTCGCCGGTCGGCGCCGAACAGCTGAACCAGGAACTGGCCGGCGACGCCCGCGGCATCGGCATTTCCCAAGTCATGCCCTTTCCGTGGAACGACACGCTGCCGGTGGCCCGGGAATACCAGCACTTCGTCGGCAAGCAAGGCCCCTACTCGTACATGAGCATGGAAGGCTTCATCATCGCCAAACTGGCGGTCGAGGGCATCCGCCGTGCCGGCGGCAAGGACCTGTCGCGCGAAAAGCTGATTGCCTCGCTCGAAGGGCTGAATCAGGATTTCGGCGGCTACCGCGTCAACTTCGGCCCCAACAACCACGCCGGTTCGCAATATGTGCAACTGACGGTAATCGGTGCCGGCGGCAAGCTGATCAAGTAGGCATCCCTGACACCTCGCAAGCAACGGGCTGGCCATTCGGTGCCGGCCCGTTTTTTTTGCCGCCCGTCGGATCATCCACCGTTCAGGCACCACGACCTTACGCTGTAAGCAAACAGTCAGGAAACGGGACCATTCTCCGCAAATCTAAAAAAATGCCATTACTACAAAATGCAACGGAGAAGACAATGAAATCACTGCGTAAAGCACTTTTCGCCGGCGTGCTGGCGCTCGGCCTGGCCCACGCCCACGCCGAGGATGGCGTTACCGACACCAGCATCACGCTCGGCATGTCCTCGCCCTTCACCGGCCCGAACGGCCTGTACGGCATGCAGATGCGCGAGGCGATGACGGCCTACTTCGACCAGATCAACAAGGGCGGCGGCATCAACGGCCGCAAGATCGAGCTGGTCACCCTCGACGACGGCTACGAGACCGAGCGCACGCTGGCCAATACCAAGACGCTGATCCAGGACAAGAAGGTGTTCGCCCTGATGGGCTATTACGGCTCC
>DATGXM010000232.1:0-6315 GCA_035298985.1 Azonexus sp.
CAACGCCGGCTGGGCGAGAAGGCGCCGGTGCTGGAAAATGAGTGAGCGTCCCGCCCTGCCGGCCGATTTTCTCGATCAAGCCGGCCTGAACCGCCAACACGTCTTCGATCTCGCCGCCCTGCCCGCCGACTTGGCCGGCCGCCTCGCCATCCAGGGCGGCGAGCGCCAGCTGATCCTTATCGGCCACGGCGGGCGGCGACTGTGGGAATGCGTCCAGGCCTCCGGTCTAGGCGGCGAGCACCCGATCGACAACTACAGCACGCAGACCGTAGAGCGCTGGTTTGCCGCATGCCTGCCCGGCCACCGCTACCGCATCCTGTACCCCGGCGAACAGCCCATCGGCCTGCAGGCGCTGGGCGAACTGGCCGGCTGGCACCAGCCGTCGCCGATCATGGTCGGCGTCGATCGCCAGTGGGGCAGCTGGTATGCCTATCGTGCCGTCGTGCTGGCCGATACCGACCTGCAACCATCCGTGGCGCAAAGCGGGCGCAGCCCCTGCCTCGACTGTCCGGGCCAGCCCTGCATCGCCGCCTGCCCGGCCGGCGCCCTGCGCAACGGGCGCTTCAACCTTGAGACCTGCAGCCGCTTCCGCCTGCAACCGGAATCGCCCTGCGCCCACGGCTGCCTGGCCCGCCAGGCCTGTCCGGTGGGCAGCGAACACCGTTACGAGCCGGCGCAGATCGAACACAGCTATTCGCGTTCGCTCGCCGCCATCCGCCAGTATTTCCGCTGATGTCGGGCACGACTCTCGATCGCCACAACCGGTTCGAGGACGCGCACTCCCTGCTCGTGGCACCGCTGATCCCAACCTGGTCAGCGCGGTGAACCACAAGGCCGGCCGCTACATGGGCACCTAGCTGATGGGCCGGGCACCGCTCAGCGCCAGCCAGCCACGAACGACGCGGTAGCCGACCCATAGGCCGAGCAGGACGATCAGTATCCAGGCCAGCGGGATGCCGATGATGGTGACGATCAGCACGCCGTAGGCCCCCAGCCACAAGGCGGTAAACCAGAAGGTGCGGATCTGCCAGACGAAATGGCTCTCCAGCCAGGTGCCGGCGACCTCGCTGCGCTTCAGGTAATTGAGGAAGACGGCAATCAGCGACGGCAGGCCGAAAACGAAACCGCCGGCCACGGTGGCCGACGAGGTGACGCCGATGAGCACCGCCAGCGCATGCAGGCCGTAGATGACATGGGCGAGCTGGACCAGCGACGGGCGAACGCCGCGCAGGTCGGGCGCAGGAAGGGGTTCGTTCATGCCGCTTCCTCCGGAAGATATTTCTGCATGAGCAACGCGTGCCCCGCCGCCGGGTCGAGCACATAGGGGACGAAACCGGCCTGCCGGTAGGAAGCCATGGCCCGCGTGTTGTTGGACAGCACTTCCAGGGTCAGCTTGCAGCAGCCGAGTTCGGCCGCCCGCTGTTCGGCCCAGGCCAGCAAGGCCTGGCCGATGCCCCGGCCGCGCCGGCGGGCATGGACCACGATGTCGTGAACATTGAGCAGCGGCCTGGCGGCGAAAGTGGAGAAACCGGCAAAGCAGTCGATCAGGCCGACCGCCTCGCCGTCCAGCCAGGCCAGCGCACCATGGAAGCCGGGAACCTCGCGGATAGTGCGCACCAGGTTGATCTTGGCGTAGTCGGACAAGCCGTCACCGCCGCCCATCGGGTCGCGGGCATAGTGGTCGAGCAGGTCGAGCCAGAGCGCTGCCTGTTCGGCGTCATGCAGATCGACGGGGCTGACCCGCAGACCGAGCGCCGGCGCGTTCACAGCCCCAAGTCGCCCCACATGGCATCGACCTTCCGCAACACGTCGGCGTCCATCACGATGGGCCGCCCCCACTCGCGGCTGGTTTCGCCCGGCCACTTGTTGGTCGCGTCCAGCCCCATCTTGGAACCGAGGCCGGCGACCGGCGAGGCGAAGTCGAGATAGTCGATGGGCGTGTTGTCGACCAGCGTCGTGTCCCGCGTCGCGTCCATGCGTGTCGTCATTGCCCATACCACCTCCTTCCAGTCGCGGATGTCGATGTCGTCATCGACCACGATGATGGTCTTGGTGTACATGAACTGGCGCAGGAAGGACCAGATCCCGAACATGATCCGTTTGGCGTGTCCCGGGTACTGCTTCTTGATGCTGACGATAGCCATCCGGTACGAACAGCCTTCCGGCGGCAGGTAGAAATCGACGATTTCCGGGTACTGCTTCTGGAGCAGCGGCACGAAGACCTCGTTCAGCGCCACACCCAACACGGCCGGTTCGTCGGGCGGCTTGCCGGTGTAGGTGCTGTGGTAGATCGGGTCGCGGCGCATGGTGATGCGCTCGATGGTGAACACCGGGAATTCGGCCTGCTCGTTGTAGTAGCCGGTATGGTCGCCGTAGGGGCCTTCCAAGGCCATCTCGCCGGGGTGGATGACGCCTTCGAGCACGATCTCGGCCGAAGCCGGCACTTGCAGCGTCGATCCGAGGCATTGCGTCAGCTCGGTCTTGCCGCCGCGCAGCAGGCCGGCGAACTGGTATTCAGATAGCGAATCGGGCACCGGCGTCACGGCGCCGAGGATGGTTGCCGGATCGCAGCCGAGCACCACGGCAACCGGGAAAGGCTGGCCGGGATTGGCCTGCTGGTGATCGCGAAAATCCAGCGCGCCGCCGCGATGGGCCAGCCAGCGCATGATGACCTTGTTGGGCCCGAGCACCTGCTGGCGGTAGATGCCGAGGTTCTGCCGGTTCTTGTGCGGCCCCTTGGTGACGACGAGGCCCCAGGTGATCAGCGGCGCGATGTCGCCCGGCCAGCAGTGCTGGATGGGCAGGCGCGACAGATCGACATCCTTGCCTTCCCAGACGATCTCCTGGCACGGCGCGTTCGACACCTTCTTCGGCGCCATGTTGAGCACCTGCTTGAGGATGGGCAGCTTGTCCCAGGCGTCCTTCAGGCCCTTGGGCGGCTCAGGTTCCTTCAGGTAGGCGAGCAGCTTGCCCACTTCGCGCAGGGCCTGCACCGATTCCTCGCCCATACCGAGCGCCACGCGCTGCGGCGTGCCGAACAGGTTGGCGAGCACCGGCATGCTGTGGCGGACCTGCCCGGAGCGCGGCTTCTCGAACAGCACGGCGGGGCCACCGGCGCGCAGCACGCGGTCGCAGATTTCGGTCATTTCGAGGCGGGTATCGACCTCGACGCCGATGCGCTTGAGGTCGCCGGTCTTTTCCAGTTGCGACATGAAGTCGCGCAGATCGTGGTATTTCATTCGTCAGAGCCAGTTCGTGCTAAACGCGCACAGCGCTGTTTTAAAAGAGTTTTCCGGAGAAACGTTTAGCATGCTAAACCCTCTGCTAAACGGTTCCACGCAATACATAAAACTTGTTGTTGCCATTTCCCTGCTTCTCCAGAAAACCATCCGGACCGCTCCATTTTGCGAAGTAGCGCGAAGCCTCAACCTGGGCCGAGGCGGAATCCCCCAAACCAAGCAACTCTCTCAACTCGCGATTCCGTATGCTTTTATGATCGCGCAGGTATTCCCGCACCATCTCGGCGTATCGGACTGGATTCAGCCCTCGCGTTCGCGTATAGGCCGCTTTGCCCTTCAATTCCTTGGCAATCCCCTTAGCCAGATGAAAAGTGGCCGACGCAGTGTAGCCCTTGCGTTCGATCAAGCCCAACGCTGGAGAACTCATGCCATCAAGAACCCGTCGCGCCTCCTCGCGGGAAACCTGCAAGACCTGCGCAGCCGCTCCCGCGTCGATGAAATCCTGGCCGCGCAGAGCATCGAGGATCAGCAACTCATCCAGCCCGACCCCTGCGCCTTGTGCGTCCAGGCGGGCGATCAATGCCGCCAGTGCCTCGTGTGCCCCGCGATTGAATATCCTCAGGGTGACTGAAGCGCCATCCGTCGAATACTCGGGACGACGCTTGCCGTAAATCAGGGCCGATCGAAAAATGCGCCGCCGCCCGATGCCCGACGATTCAACCAGCCGCAACTTGACTAGCGCATTGGCCAGCGTCCTGTTTCGCGGCACCGCCTCGTGGCGCAAGATGTTGTCCGGAGTGATGCCATCGACGAAGCCCCCCGGACTGGTCACTACCAGTTCCTGTGCCGAATGGCGAACCAGTATTTCGCCTGGATTCTGATAATCCCGATGGGTCAAGGCATTAAGCACCGCCTCCCGGACCCCTTCGATCGGAAACTGCGGAATGCGCAATTTAAACAAACCTAACTCGATTTCACGCTCCGGATTCAGCGGTCCGAGAAAAATCTGCTCGATACGCTCTACCGCCTCCAGCAAGGGCAAACGATCAATGTCGTTGCGCGCCACAGTGGTTTCGCTATCGTGAAACACATAGTGAAACTGGGCCTGAGGACAAACACGTGCCAGCACGTCGCGCCGTCCGAAAAGAACCAGTCCCGTGTGAGTTACCAATCCGTCCCTGACCGCTTCCAGTCCTTTCAAGAATTCCAGTTCGCTCAGATCGAGCAAACCGGAAGAGGGCGATTTGCTGCGTAATATTTGCCGCGCCCGTTCGATCTGGAGGGGGTCAAGATCTTGCAATCCGACACCGTTCGCCGGCGCACCACTCCAGTCCACGGCACCTGTACTAACCTGTGCGCGCTGAAAGGCCAGGGGATCAAGGGGCATGCAATTCTTGCCGACACGCTGTTTGAACAACCCGGCCGCCGTTCCGTAAGGCTTGTTCGCACCGCTCTTCACCCGCACGACAAGAATTTTGCCGCTCCCCTCGGATACGTCGAGTTCTTCCACCTCAGCCTCAATTCCCGGGCGGGTCCCGTTGAAAATGGCACACCGGAAGTCATCAGGATTATGGCCCTGTACGCCATGAATTGCCTGAGCCCGGCCTCGCTTCTTATCATCCACTCCAAAAACCACAACGCCACCTGCTGCATTGGCAAAGCAGCAGGCATATTCACTAGCCAGTTGTTGAGCAGCCTTTACACCGTTCCAGGCTTTGAAGTCGATAACAGCACTTTCCAGATCATCTGCAATACAGTCATCCAATCGCTCCAGCAGGGCGAGAATTTCTTCATTGCCGGGAATGCTCATGAGCGTTCAACCCATCAGGAAGTCGACGACGATGCCGGCAAAGATGGCGATGCCGACCCAGTTGTTGTGCAGGAAGGCCTTGAAGCACGGCATGCGCTCGCGCCCCCGGATCCAGGTGTAATGCACGCCCATGATGGCTGCCGCCACCGCCAGCCCGGCGTAGAAGGCGGCCCCCAGGTGCAGCGAATAGCCGATGCCGCCGATGATGCCCAGCGTCGCCGCATAGCACAGCATCACCGCCGCCACGTCGAAGCGACCGAAGGTGATGGCCGAGGTCTTGATGCCGATTTTCAGGTCGTCCTCGCGGTCGACCATGGCGTATTCGGTGTCGTAGGCCACCGCCCAAAACACGTTGGCGAGCAGCAGCCACCAGGCTTCGGCCGGCACACTATCGAGTTGCGCCGCATAGGCCATCGGGATGCCAAAGCCGAAGGCAATGCCGAGGTAGGCCTGCGGAATGGCCAGGAAGCGCTTGGTGAAGGGATAGCTAGCGGCGAGGAAGAGCGCCGGCAGCGACAGCCAGATGACCAGCGGCCGGCCGAGCAGCAGGACCAGCCCGAACGACGCGACGCTGAGCCCGACGAACAGCCACAGCGCCTCCTTGGTCGTGACCCGCCCCGCAGTCAGCGGACGTTCCTTGGTGCGCTCGACATGCTTGTCGAAATCGCGGTCGGCGTAGTCGTTGATCACGCAGCCGGCCGAACGCATCAGCACGGTGCCCAGCACGAAGACCCACAGTACCACCCAGTCCGGCCGGCCGAGCGACGACAGCCACACGGCCCACAAGGTCGGCCACAGCAGCAAGAGGATGCCGATGGGCTTGTCCAGCCGCATCAGCTTTTCGTAGAGGTCGAGTTTTTCCTTGAGCGCGATCCAGTTCATCCGCGGATTTTACCTTGGCGACCGGTCGCCGCCGATGAAAACGGTCGCTTCTGGCGGATCAATGGGCGCGATTGCGCATCGCCTGCTGCCACGCCACCACGGCCTGCCCGGAATGGGCAAGGATGGCCTGGTAGCGCGCTTCCGGCAGGGCATGGCGCAGCGAGGCGAACAGTTGCTGCGTCCCGTCCTGGGCCAGCGGCGAGGCCGGCGCCGGCGCGGACAGCAGGCCGATCTGGATATTGGCCAGCGCATCGGCGACCAGGCGCCAGCCCAACTCCGGCATT
This sequence comes from Azonexus sp., assembly GCA_035298985.1. GTDB lineage: Bacteria > Pseudomonadota > Gammaproteobacteria > Burkholderiales > Rhodocyclaceae > Azonexus. The sequence goes on from DATGXM010000232.1 coordinate 6,216, forward strand.
TTCTGGTCGAGGGCGACCATCAGGCTGCCCAGGGTCTGCACGATGGCCTCAACCTGCTCGCTCGATTCGCAGGCCGCCATGGCGTGCCACAGCGCCAGGT
>DATGXM010000233.1:0-7054 GCA_035298985.1 Azonexus sp.
CCAGGTGCGCCGCGCCCTCTTCTGGCAAGGTTTCGGCGCCCTCGGCACGGACTGCTTCGTGCACCCCAGCGCCGAGCTGTCCAGCGTACTCGACGCCCTGATCGCCGAAGGCCTGTCCTCGTCCCTGGCGTCCCTGCTCCCGCTGTTCGCCGCCGACTCGCGCTCGGCACAATCGGCCAGCGATGCCGACCTGGTCAGCCGGGCCTGGGATCTCGCCATGCTGGCCGGCGCCTACAGCGAATTCGTCGCCACCTACCGCCCCATCCTCGAAGAACTGCGGCGCGACCATCTGGCTACCATCAGCGACCAGGACGCCTTCCTGCTGCGCATGCTGCTCATCCACGACTACCGGCGTCTGCTGCTGCGCGACCCGGAATTGCCGGAAGTGCTGCTGCCGGCAGAATGGCCGGGCCAGCAGGCGCGCCTGCTGTGCAAGGAGCTCTACAAGCGGCTCGAGACAGCCTCCAACCGCCATCTCGACCAGCTGCTGTGCCTGGCCGACGGCAGCGTGCCGGTGGTGGACAGTTCGCTGGCCGAACGCTTTTCCCAGTACGACCCGCTATCTGCCTGATTGCCGCCTGATCAGCCGCCGCGCTTCTTCAGCTCGGTGAGCGGAATGACGTCCGGCATCTCGATGCGCTTGCGCCCCGGCTCGATGGCCGTCAGCGGCGTGGTTTCGACCAGGGTGGCCAGGCAACGCCGGGTCAGTTCCTGGTAGGTCCGCGTCCCGTCGCTCTTCCAGGCGAGTTCCTCGTCGCTCAGCGGACGGACGATCTTGGCCGGCATGCCGGCGACCAGCGTGCGCGGCGGGATTTCCTGGCTGGCCTTGACGAAGGCCGAGGCGGCGACGATGCTCGCTTCGCCGATCACGGCGTTGTCCATGATCACCGCGTTCATGCCGACCAGGGCATTGCGGCCGACCCGGCAGCCGTGCAGCACGGCGCCGTGGCCGATGTGGCCGTTTTCCTCGACCACCGTATCGGTGCCGGGAAAGCCGTGCATGACGCAGGTGTCCTGCAGGTTGGCCCCGGCCTCCAGGATCAGGCGGCCGAAATCGCCGCGCAGGCTGGCGCAGGGGCCGACGTAGCAGCCCGGACCGACGATGACGTCGCCGATCAGCACGGCGCTGGGATGGACGTAGGCGGTCGGATCGACCACCGGCACGATGCCGTCGATGGCATAGACGCGCAGGGATTGCATAGGGGTACTCACTTATAATTTCCTGTCCGGTATTATAGAATCGGTTTCACATAACAGAACTTCGGGAGCCGCCATGAATGACGAAAGCGATGGCAAGCACGGCGTACAGTCGCTGGAAATCGGTATGAGCATCCTGCGCGCCATGGTCAATGGCCAGCGCTCGATGATGCTCAAGGAAATCGCCGCCGCCGCCGACATGCCGGCCTCCAAGGCTCACCGCTACCTGGTCAGCCTGATCCGCGCCGGGCTGGTCGAGCAGGACCCGATGTCCTCGCGCTACGACCTGGGCGCCTTTGCCATGAATATCGGCCTGGTCGCCCTCGACCGGCTGGACCGCGTGCGCCTCGGCCTCAACGCCATCGCCGAAATGCGCGACGAAATCAACCAGACCACCGCCCTCGCCGTGTGGGGCGACAAGGGTCCGGTCATCGTGCGCTGGGAGCGGCCGCGCCGGCCGATCACGGTCAACGTCATCACCGGCACCGTGCTCGACATGCTGTCGTCGGCCACCGGCCGCATCTTCGCCGCCTGGCTGCCGAAGAAGACGGTCGCTCCGCTGATCGCCGCCGAAATGAAGGCCGACGACGTGCCGGCCGACCTCAAGACCAAGGCCGGCGTCGAAGCCATGCTCGCCGAAGTGCGCCGCCAGGGCTTTGCGACGACCCACGGCTTCCACCGTGTGCCCGGCGTCGAAGCGGTCGCCGCCCCGGTCTTCAATTTCAGGAACGAAATCACCATGGCCGTCCTCGTCGTCGGCGTGCAAGGCATGTTCGACGTCAGCCCCGAAGGGGAAGTGGTGACCTGCCTGAAGCGCCATGCCGCAGCGCTGTCGCTGCGCCTGGGCGCCAACGGCGAACCGAAGGTTCCGGCCTGACGCGGCATTTGCCTGGCGCCGTACAGGCCATCTGTTGAGCATCGATATGCGGAGGTGGACCATGGAATTGCCGCAAATGATCACCAACCTGCCGGAAGTGGCACTGCCCTTCCCGCCCGACGGCATGCGCGCCTTCCTGCTGCAGTCGGAGCGCGGACAGGTCGTCTTCTTCGAGATATTCCAGGATGCCGACATTCCGCCGCACAGCCACGGCGGGCAATGGGGAACGGTCCTCGCCGGCACGGTCGAACTGACCATCGATGGCCAGACCTCGGTGCTCACCGCCGGCTGTTCGTACACCATCCCGGCCGGCGCCGTGCATAGCGCCAAGCTGACGGCCGGAACGAAATTCCTGGATTTCTTCGAGGAACCCGACCGGCACAAGGCCAAGTAGGCCGCACGGCCCAGCGCCAGGACATGACTGGCCTCGCTCCGTTTCGGCTGCAGGGGAAAACCGCCTGCAAACAGTCGGCGATCAGCCGACCAAGCACCTACTCGATGAGGCGATGGAAGGCCTCGTGCACATCGGAAAATGCGGCATCGATCTTGCCCGGACTGGTCTGGCATTGCTTCTTCAATACCGCGATGCTGCCCAGCAGCGACTTGGCGTCGGCTGAGCGGATGTTCCCGGCCAGCGCTTCCAGTTCGCCGACCTTGGCGCAGGTGTTCCGCGAGCGTTCCTTGCCCGGCCGTGCGTGCCACAGCGGTGCCAGCACGGCATGGAAGGCGTCGACGTCCTGAGCAAAGGCATGATGGTGATGATGCTCGGGCGGTTCGGCGGCAAAGGCGCTGCCCATCAGCAACGTGGCGGCCAACAGGGCGATCGGGTACAGGCGTTTGGTGGGCATGGCGGTTCCTGGCGTAAGCGGAGAATGCCCGGCGGAGCCGGGCTTGGTCGGCAGGCATTCTAGTGGTCTGCTTCGTAATTGGCGGAATTAAATGAAAGCGCCGGATTTGTGTTCCTGGCTAGGCGCCGCAATTGTCAAACCCGGCAGCGATAGCCGAAGCGATCGCGAGGATGAGCAACAACGCCAGGGACGCAAAGACAAGCTTTCATGTTTCGTTAATTGCGAAGCAGGCCACTATAGCTTCCGGGCATCGCCTGCACTTCCTCGCGCCAGGCCATGGCTACAGCCAGACGGCAGGCCTTTTGTCGAGGAAGGCGGCGATGCCGTCCTTCGCTTCGTCGGTGGCGCGCTGGCGGGCGATGCGCTGCGCGGTTTCCTCGCTGATGATTTCGTCTATCGGCTGGCCATGCACGGCGGCGATCAGGTCCTTGGCCGCCTTCTGCGCCTGCGGACCACCGGCGAGCAGTGCCTCGACGATGCCGGCGATGCAGGCATCCAGCTCGTCGCGCGGCACCACCTCGCCGACCAGGCCGATGGCCAGCGCGCGTTGGGCACTGATCCGTTCGGCGCTCTGGAAGTAGCGCAGGGCATGGCGCGGCCCGATGGCGCGCAGCACGTAGGGACTGATCGCCGACGGGATGATGCCGAACTTGACCTCGGACGTGGAGAAGGCCGCATCGTCGCTGGCCACCGCCATGTCGCAGGCGGCGGTCAGGCCGGTGCCGCCGCCCAGCGCGGCACCCTGCACGCGGGCGATGGTCGGCTTGCTCATTTCGGCCAGGGTGCGCAGCATGCCGGCGAATTTGCGGGCGTCTTCGACGTTCTGCTCATGGGTGAATTGCGAAGCGCGCTTCATCCAGTTGAGGTCGGCGCCGGCCGAGAAATGCTTGCCCCGGCCGCCGAGGATGACGACACGGACGCCGGCATCGGCATCGAGTTCCTGGCAGGCGGCGGCCAGTTCGGCGATCAGCTGTTCGTCGAAGGCATTGAAGACGGCCGGGCGGTTCATCCAGATGGTGGCGACCTTGCCGGCGCGTTCGATTTCCAGGGTTTGGTACATGGCGGACCTCAGCGATTCTTGAAAACCGGCTTGCGCTTCTCGACAAAGGCGGCCATGCCTTCCTTCTGGTCCTCTACCGCAAAGGCGGCGTGGAAGACACGACGCTCGAAAAGCAGGCCTTCGTTGAGGCTGGATTCGAAAGCGCGATTGACCGACTCCTTGATCATCATGACCACCGGCAGCGAGAAGCCGGCAATGGTCTGCGCCGCCTTCAGGGTTTCGTCGAGCAACTGATCGGCCGGGATGACGCGGGCGACCAGCCCGGATTTCTCGGCTTCCGCCGCATCCATCATGCGCGCGGTCAGGCACAGGTCCATGGCCTTGGCCTTGCCGACGGCACGCGGCAGGCGTTGCGTCCCCCCGGCGCCGGGCAGGGTGCCGAGCTTGATTTCCGGCTGGCCGAACTTGGCGGTATCGGCGGCGTAGATCATGTCGCACATCATGGCCATTTCGCAGCCGCCACCGAGGGCGAAACCGGCCACCGCGGCGATCACTGGCTTCCTGGCCGTCTTGATGCGTTCCCAGTTGCGGGTGATGAAGTCGGTCTTGTAGGCGTGCAGGTAATCGAAATCCTTCATGAAGCCGATATCGGCGCCGGCGGCGAAGGCCTTCTCGTTGCCGGTGATGACGATGCAGCCGATGTTCTCGTCGGCTTCGAAGGTGTCGATGGCAGCGGCTATGCCGTCGACGACATCGTTGTTCAGGGCGTTCATCGCTTCCGGCCGGTTGATGCGGATCAGGCCTACCTTGCCGATGATTTCGCTGAGGACGACGGGGGACATGGAATTCTCCAAAAAAAATGGCCGCCCCCGCAGGGACAAAGAGGGCGGCCCAAGTGCAGTATCGGTTGGCAGTTTGGTGTGAGGTCAGCGTTCGTCGAAGCTGACTGTCAGGTTCTTGGTCGTGGCGCGGGCCTGGCAGCTCAGGACATAGCCCTGGGCCATTTCGTCGGCTTCCAGCGTGAAGTTCTTGTCCATCACCACTTCGCCGCACATCACCTTGGCGCGGCAGGTACAGCACACGCCGGCCTTGCACGAGAAGGGCAGGTCGAGACCGGCTTCGAGCGCGGCATCGAGGACATGCTCGTCGGCACCGATGCTCAACTCGTGCTGCTTGCCGTCGAGCACGATGGTCAGCGCGATGTCCTTGGCCGCAGCCTGCTTGCCCGGCGCCGCGTCGGTATCGGCCTGGATCTTGGCGGCCTGCGCCGGGCCGGAAGTGAAGCGCTCGGTGTGCACGCGGTTGTCCGGCACGCCGGCGGCGAGCAGCGCCTGCTCGGTGGCTTCGATCATCGCTTCCGGGCCGCAGATGAACACCTCGTCCATGCTGCCCACCGGCAGCAGGGTGTCGATAATGGCCTGCACCTTGGCGCCGTCGATGCGCCCCTGCAGCAGGTCGACTTCCTGCGCCTGGCGGGACAGCACGTGGATCAGGGTCAGGCGGGCCGGATAGCGGTCCTTCAGGTCCTGCAGCGCTTCGTTGAACATCACGCTGGACATGCGGCGGTTGCCGTAGACCAGGGTGAACTTGGACTCCGGCTGCTCCTCCAGCGTGCTGGCGGCAATGGACAGGATGGGCGTGATGCCCGAACCGGCGGCGAAACCGACGCGATGCAGGGCGCGCGCTTTCTTGACGGTGAAGCGGCCGTCCGGCGGCATCACGTCGAGCTTGGCGCCGGCCTTCAGGGTCTGCGCCGCCCAGTTGGAAAACAGGCCGCCCTCGACCGGGCGGATGCCGATTTCCAGCTCGCCGGACTTGGCCAGCCGGCTGCGCGGACTGCTGATCGAGTAGTTGCGGCGGACATCCTGGCCATCGACGCGGGCACGCAGGGTCAGGAACTGGCCAGGCTGGAAGCTGAAAGTTTCGCGCTCGGCGGCGGGAATGTCGAAGGTGATGGCCACCGAGCCGGCGGCTTCGGGGGTCACCCGCTTGATGGTGAGTTCGTGAAAACGGAGGGCGGACATGGCTGGGGCTCCGGAATATTCTTAGTATGGTTTGAAGTAGTCGAACGGTTCCTGGCAATCGAGGCACTTGTACAGCGCCTTGCAGGCCGTCGAGCCGAAATGCGAGGTTTCGACCGTGCGCTCCGAGCCACAATGCGGACAGGGAACGGCGGCGGCTTGAGTCGGGCTGGCGATGAAGCGGACAACGCTGCTGCCGGGCGGCGTGCGGTGCGGTGGCGCGATGCCGTAGGCGCGCAGTTTTTCCTTGCCGGCCTCGGTCATCCAGTCGGTGGTCCACGCCGGTGCCAGCTGGGTCATGACCCGGGCGGCAATGCCGGCACGCTGCAGCGCGGCGCGCACGTCGTCCTCGATCTGGCCCATGGCGGGGCAGCCGCTGTAGGTGGGCGTGATAACCACCTCCAGGCTACCGTCTGGCGCCGGACGAACATCGCGCAGGATGCCCAGCTCGCGCAGGGAAACCACCGGGATTTCCGGATCGCTCAGTTCATCCAGCACGGCCCAGGCCGCTTCGACGTGCGTGTTCATCGCTTACCAGACGCCGTTCGGATGGGTGCGGGCCAGGCTCTGCATTTCGGCGAGCAAAAAACCGAGGTGCTCGGAATGAATGCCCTGCTTGCCTTCGGTGACGTAACCGCCGACCGCCGGCCGCTGCAACGTGGCCTCGGCTAGGGCGGCATCGACGATGGCGTCCCAGTCGGCCTTGAGCGTATTCACATCGACGCCGACGCCGGCCGCGATGGCGGCGGCCTCGGCCGGGCTGTGCGCCCAGAATTCCTGGGTATAGGGAAACAGGTGGTCGACGGCGGCCTGGACGCGGGCATGCGATTCGTCGGTACCGTCGCCGAGGCGAACCAGCCAGTCGCGGGAATGGCGCAGGTGGTAGCGCACTTCCTTGTACGACTTGGCGGCGATGGCGGCCAGGTCGGCGTTGGCCGATTTCTCCAGCGCCTCCCACTGCAGCGCCATCAGCGCGCTGTACAGGAAGTTGCGGACAATGGTCGTCGCGTAGTCGAGCGTATCCTGGCCATAGCCGGACAGCGGCCCATGGTGCGGCAGTTCGAGCAGCGTGTAGTTGCGGAACTCGTGCGTGTCGCGAAAGTAGGCCAGG
>DATGXM010000234.1:0-17035 GCA_035298985.1 Azonexus sp.
GTAGTGGCCCTCGCGCGCCATCAATTCGTCGTGACTGCCGATCTCGACGATCTGTCCGCGGTCCATGACGACCAGGCGATCGGCCTGGCGCAGCGTGGACAGGCGGTGGGCGATTGCGATCGTGGTGCGGCCGCGCACGAGGTTGTCGAGCGCCTTCTGGATTTCCTTTTCCGTCTCGGTATCGACGGAGGACGTGGCCTCGTCGAGGATCAGGATGCGCGGATCGATCAGCAGCGCGCGCGCGATGGAAATGCGCTGGCGCTCGCCGCCCGAGAGGCCCTGGCCGCGTTCGCCGACCAGCGAGTCGTAGCCCTGCGGCAGGCGCAGGATGAACTCGTGGGCATGGGCGGCGCGGGCGGCGGCGATGATTTCCTGGCGCGTCGCATCCGGTTTGCCGTAGGCGATGTTGTCGGCGATGGTGCCGAAGAACAGGAAGGGCTCCTGCAGCACCAGGCCGATGTGGCTGCGGAATTCGGCAACCGGCACCGAACGCACGTCGGTGCCGTCGATCAGCACCTGGCCTTCGGAGACGTCGTAGAAGCGGCAGATCAGGTTGACCAGCGTCGACTTGCCCGAGCCGCTATGCCCCACCAGGCCGATCATCTCGCCCGGCTGGATGACCAGGTCGACGTCGCGGGTGACGGCGCGCGTACCGTAGCGGAAACCGGCCTTCTTCAGTTCGATGCGGCCGGTGACGCCGGACAGATGCACCGGGTTGCTCGGCTCGGGCACGCTGGAGACGTGGTCGAGGATGTCGAAGATGCGCTTGGTGCTCGACGCGGCGCGCTGGGTGGCCGACACGATGCGGCTCATCGAGTCGAGGCGGGTGTAGAAGCGGCCGATGTAGGCGAGGAAGGCGGTCAGTACGCCGACCGTGCTGGAACCCTTGGAAATCTGCCAGATGCCGAAAATCCACACGACGAGCAGGCCGACTTCGGTGAGCAGGGTGACGGTGGGCGTGAACAAGGACCAGGTCTTGTTCAGTTTGTCGTTCATTTGCAGGTTGTGCTCGTTGGCGGCGCGGAAGCGGTCGCCCTCCCGCTTTTCCTGGGCGAAGGCCTTGACGACGCGGATGCCGGGAATGGTGTCGGCCAGCACATTGGTCACTTCGGCCCACACGCGGTCGATCTTCTCGAACCCGGTGCGCAGCTTTTCGCGCACGAAGTGAATCATCCAGCCGATGATGGGCAGCGGCAGCAGGGTGACCAGCGCCAGCCACGGGTTGATGCTAAACAGGATGACGGCGGTCATCACAATCATCAGCAGGTCGGTGGCGAAGTTGAGCAGGTCGAGCGACAGGAAGATGTTGATGCGGTCGGTTTCGTTGCCGATGCGCGCCATCAGGTCGCCGGTCCGCTTGCCGCCGAAATATTCCAGCGACAGGCCGAGCAGGTGCTCGTAGGTGGTGGTGCGCAGGTCGCGGCCGATGCGCTCGGAAACCAGCGACAGGATGTAGGTGCGTATCCAGCCCAGCGCCCAGGCGAGCAGCGCGGCGCCGAGCAGGCCGCCGAGGTACAGCGAGACCAGGCCCCAGTCGATGGGCTTGCCGTTCTGGAACGGGATCAGCACATTGTCCATCAGCGGCATGGTCAGGTAGGGCGGGACCAGCGTCGCGGCGGTTGACGCCAGCGTTAGGACAAAGCCGAGGAAGAGCTGCCAGCGGTAGGGACGGGCGAAACGCCACAGGCGGAACAGCGTCCAGGTCGACGGTGCGGCGGTCGATTCGCGGTTGCAGATCGGGCATTCGTCCTCGCCCGGCGGCAGCGGGGTCTTGCACTTGGGGCAGACATCCTCGCTCAGGCGGATGACCGGCAGGCCGCTGACCAGGCTGTCGCGATGCAGGTCGAATTCGGCGATGACGCGCAGCGCGGCCAGGTTGCGGGCCAGCGTGTAGCGCCAGGTGGCCAGGCGCCCCTGCTCGTCGAGCAGTTCGAGCGTGCCGACGCCGGCGTGGTCGTGATGATTGAGCTGCAGGCCACCGCGCAGCGGCCATTCCTGCCACTCGCTGTCGCCGACCCGGCGGGTCAGCAGGCGACGGTCGGTGACGACGACCAGGCCGTCGGCGAATTTCAGGTTTTGGTCGAGGTCGGTTTCCAGGCTGGCCTGCAGCCGTTCGCCTGCCGCCAACCGGGATTCGACGTCGGTCGCCCAGCGACCGGAAATGGCCGGCTCGTTGCCGACAATGCTTTGCACATTCGATGTCATTAAAAAAGTATACCGCTTATGGTTCTACCCCCGTTAACGGCCGAGCCGGCATCGCGATGACGCAGTGAGCCGCAAACCCGGAAAATCGCCTTGCCGGAAGCGGGTGGCTGGCATACCGTTGATGCACGTCAAGGCTGCCGGACGGTGCTTGCGTTGCAATAGCCACCACCAAAGACAAGGGCTTTTCATGTTCCGTATCTCCCAATACATGCAGGAAATCGCGTCGCCGACGCCGCTCGGTCCCAAGCGCAATCCGCCCGGGCCAGTGGTGATCTGGAACCTGATCCGGCGCTGCAACCTGACCTGCAAGCACTGCTATTCCATTTCCGCCGACACCAATTTCCCCGGCGAACTGACCACCGAGCAGGTCTATACGGTGATGGATGACCTGCGCGGCTTCAAGGTGCCGGTGCTTATCCTGTCCGGCGGCGAACCGCTGCTGCGCCCGGATCTCTACGATATCGCCAAGCGCGCCAAGGCCAAGGGTTTCTACGTCGGCCTGTCGTCGAACGGCACGCTGATCGACGAAAGCAATATCGACAGGATCGCCGAATGCGACTTCAACTACGTTGGCGTCTCGCTCGATGGGCTGGGCGCGACGCACGACAAGTTCCGCCGGCTGGACGGCGCCTTCGAGAAATCGCTGCACGGCATCCGCCTGTGCCGTGATCTCGGCCTGAAGATCGGCGTGCGCTTCACGATGACCCAGGACAACGCCCACGACCTGCCCGGCCTGCTCAAGCTGGTCGAGGACGAAGGCATCGACCGCTTCTACTTCTCGCACCTCAACTACGCCGGCCGCGGCAACAAGAACCGCAAGGACGACGCCCAGCACCAGCTGACGCGCTGGGCGATGGACCTGCTGTTCGATACCTGCCGCGACTACCAGCAGCGCGGCCTGGAAAAGGAATTCACCACCGGCAACAACGATGCCGACGGCGTCTATTTCCTGCACTGGGTGCGCCAGCGCTTCCCCGAGCAGGCGGCGCATGTCGAGGCCAAGCTGCGCCAGTGGGGCGGCAACTCGTCGGGGGTCAATGTCGCCAATATCGACAACCTGGGCAATGTGCACCCGGACACCATGTGGTGGCACCATACCCTGGGCAACGTCAAGGAGCGGCCGTTCTCGCAGATCTGGCCGGATACAACGGATGCCCTGATGGCCGGCCTCAAGCAGCACCCGCGGGCGGTCAAGGGACGCTGCGGCGAATGCGCCTACCTATCGGTCTGCAATGGCAACACCCGTGTCCGCGCCCTGCAGATGACCGGCGACCCGTGGGCGGAAGACCCCGGTTGCTACTTGTCCGACGAAGAGATCGGTCTATGAGCTGGAAAATCCTGATCCCGGCCGGCTTTGCCGCCTATTTCCTGTTCGGCATGGCCAAGCTGGCCGAAGCGGCCGATGTGCAGGCCAATTTCCAGCAGCATTGCGCCGCCTGCCATGGGGCCGACCGTCTCGGCGGCCTCGGTCCGGCGCTGCTGCCGGACAACCTGGCGCGCCTGCGCAAGCCGGAAGCCGAGAAGGTCATCCGCGAAGGCCGTCCGGCGACGCAGATGCAGGGTTTCGGCGACAAGCTGTCGGCCGAGGAGATCAAGGCCCTGGTCGATTACGCCTACACCCCCATCCTGCCGGCGCCGGCCTGGGGCGAGAAGGAAATCGGTGCCTCGCGCATCGTCCATGAAAAGCAGCCGCTGCCCGACAAGCCGGTATTCAAGGCCGACCCGCTCAACCTGTTCGTCGTCGTCGAAAGCGGCGATCACCATGTCTCGGTGCTCGACGGCGACAAGCTGGAACCCATCCACCGCTTCCAGTCGCGCTTCGCCCTGCACGGCGGGCCGAAATTCACGCCGGATGGCCGCTACGTCTTCTTCGCCTCGCGCGACGGCTGGATCACCAAGTACGACCTGTGGAACCTCAAGGTGGTGGCCGAGGTGCGCGCCGGCATCAATACCCGCAACGCGGCGGTGTCGGGCGACGGCAAGTGGGTGGCGGTGGCCAATTACCTGCCGCATAGCCTGGTCATCCTCGATGCCGACCTGAACCTGAAGAAAATCCTGCCGGTGACCGACAAGGACGGCAAGGTGTCGTCGCGCGTCTCCGCCGTCTATGACGCCAGCCCGCGCCAGAGCTTCGTCGCCGCGCTGAAGGACGTCAAGGAAGTCTGGGAGGTGTCGTACAACCCCAAGGCCGACGACATCCCGACCGGCATGATCCACGACTTCAAGTACAAGGAAGGCAGCTTTGTGCCCGGCTTCCTGAACCCCAAGCGCACCCAACTCGACGACTATCTCGACGACTTCTACTTCACCCAGGGCTACGACGAGGTGATGGGCGCCTCGCGCAACGACGCGAAGAGCGCGGTGAGCGGCCAGGTGGTCAATCTCGATGCGCGCAAGAAAATCGCCGATCTGGAATTGCCCGGCATGCCGCACCTCGGTTCCGGTATCAGCTGGCAGTGGCAGGGCAAGACAGTCATGGCCACGCCCAACCTGAACGAAGGGCTGATCAGCATCATCGACATGCAGTCCTGGAAAACGATCAAGCAGATCAGGACGCGCGGCCCCGGCTTCTTCATGCGCAGCCACGAAAACAGCCGCTATGCCTGGACCGATTCGATGATGAGCAAGGAGTTCAAGGACACCATGCAGATCATCGACAAGGACAAGCTGGAAATCGTCGCCGAACTGAAGCCGGAACCGGGCAAGACCTTCGCCCACGTCGAATTCACCCGCGACGGCAAGTACGTGCTGGCCAGCCTGTGGGAAATGGACGGTGCGATCATCATCTACGACGCCACGACGCTGCAGGAAGTGAAGCGCCTGCCGATGAAAAAGCCGGTCGGCAAGTACAACGTGTGGAATAAGATCACCAAGTCCGAGGGAACCAGCCACTGAAGAGCGGCTGGTTTTCTCTGGAGCGTGGGGCGGCCGGCCGGGCAAGCGGCGGTCGTATCCCTGCCGATTCTTGTTCAGATGAGCACGGAGTGGAGAGCCGCCGATGATCGAGCACTATCTTGAGGATTTCGCCGTAGGCCAAACCTTCGGCTCCGGCCGCCTGCGGGTCGATGCCGAGCAGATCCGGCGCTTTGCCGGCGAGTTCGACCCGCAACCCTTCCATCTCGATGCCCAGGCGGCACGCCAGACTATCTTCGGCGGACTGGCGGCCAGCGGCTGGCACACGGCGGCGCTGACCATGCGCCTGCTGGTCGATAGCACCTTCAAGCCAGCCGGCGGCATCGTCGGCGCCGGCATCGAGGAATTGCGCTGGCCGCGTCCCGGCGACGAATTGCGCGTCGACAGCGAAGTGCTGGAAGTGCGCGAATCGCGGTCGCGCCCGGAGCAGGGAATGATCAAGGTGCGGACCACCACGCGCAATCAAGACGGCGAGGCAGTGCAGGTCTTCGTCGGCAACCTCGTGGTGCGGCGCAAGGCGCCGTAGATTCCGCCCTTCAGGTGGCCGGCAGCCAGGATTCCGTGTAGCGGCCGCCGGCGTAATAGCGATAGGTGTGCTTGCCCGCTTCCTTGGCGCGGTACATCGCCAGGTCGGCCGCCTTGGTCAGCTCGCCGGCGTTTTCGGCATCGTCCGGATAAATGCTGATACCGACGCTGGCGGATACCTGCAACTCGTTCCCGGCAAAGGGTACGGGTTTGGCCAGCAAGTCGACCAGTTTGCCGGCCACCGCGCCGGCATGTTCGCGGCTGGCCAGGTAGCGCAGCACGACCAGGAATTCGTCGCCGGCGAGGCGTGCCACCAGGTCGCTTTCGCGAGTTCCGGCCTGCAGACGCAGCGCCGTTTCGCGCAGCACGTTGTCGCCGGCCTCATGGCCGTAAGCGTCATTGACCGCCTTGAACCCGTCGAGGTCGACGAAAAGCAGGGCGATGATTTCCCGGCTGCGCCGGGCATCGGCGATCATCTGGTCGAGCCGGTGACTGAGCAGGCGGCGGTTAGCCAGGCCGGTCAGCGCGTCATAGTTGGCCTGGTGCCAGATGCTGGCTTCCGTCGCCTTGCGCTCGGTAATGTCGGCAAAGTTCACCACGGCGCCTGCCGTACCGTCGCCGTCGATCGGATCGAGGCGGACTTCGACATGGAAAGGCGTGCCGTCGGCCCGGGCGAAAATGCAGTCGTCGCTGTGCAGGCTCTGGCCCAGGCGTAGCGCTTCGTGCAATTGCTGGTTGGGTGCCGCATCCGGCGTGATCAGGTCGAGAATGGGCCGGCCGAGCATGGTGTCGGCCTGCTTCAGCCCGAGCAGGCGCTGGGCGACCGGATTGATGAAGGTGCATTCACCATTGGCGGCCAGGCCGAAAATGCCATTGCCGGAGGCGTCCATCAGCAGGCGCAAACGGATTTCGGCCTGCCGGCGCTCGACTACCTCGCGGCGCAATTCGCCGGTACGCAGTTCGACCAGGGCCTCCTGCTCGTCCTTGGCATGTCCCAAGGCCAGCACCTGCTCGCGCCAGCGGGCCAGGGCAAACAGGGTCAGTGCCGCGACCAGCAGCCAGCCGACCAGATGGACCAGGAGCGAATTGCGCTTTTGCAGGCGCAGCGGTTCGACGAAGGGGGCGGTATCGAGGGTGACGCTGATGCCGCCGCGGATGTCGCCCACCTTGTAGCCCTGCTTGGCATGGCAGTCGAGGCAGGCCTGGCGGGTGACCAGCGGCGCCATGAAACGGGCGACGGTCTGCCCGTCGACCTCGATCAGTTCGGCCCGCTCCTTGCCGCCCCGTTCGAAATCCCGCAGTGCGGCGGTTTCCCAGGCATCGGCCTGGTTTCCCGGATTGATCGGCTTGAGACTGGTCATGTGGACCTGAACCCCGGTCAGTTCACGGACCGTGGCGGTCACCTGACGCGTCATGTAGGCCGGATTGAGCAGGGTCAGGCGCATGCCGTTGACCGTTTCGATGTCCCGGTCCGGTACGTCGAGGTAGGGATTGGACGGGGTGTCCTCGGTCAGCTTGGCATAAACGCCACCGTGCCGCGCATTCCACAGGCGCATGGCGTCCATCATGTGGAACACCTCACGCCCCTGGCTGGTGCTCAGGTCGAGCACCTGGCGCTGGATTGCGAACAGGTTCCAGGTCAGGGAGGAGGCCACGATGGCGCTCCACAGGGCCAGTGGAACGAGCCAGTAACGGCGATCTAGGAGAAACTTGTTCATGCTGCACCGGGGATGCGGCCGGGAGATCGGCTGGCGTCTATCTAAGCAGAATGGACTAGTTATTGCAACAATTTTGTTGATTTTGTTGATTTATCAATGGCGTGCGGTCTACGGTCCTGCACCAATATCGGCGAGAATCGCGCTTTATCGTTTCCGCCTGCCGCCGTGTCCACCCTCGTATTCCTCAACAAGCCGTATGGCGTCCTCAGCCAGTTCACGCCGGAAGGCAAGTGGCGGGCGCTGGACGAGTTCATCCCGGTCAAAGGCGTTTACGTCGCCGGCCGGCTCGATGCCGACAGCGAAGGCCTGCTCATCCTGACCGACGACGGCAAGCTGCAGGCCAAGATCGCCGATCCGAAACACAAGCTGGAAAAGACCTACTGGGCGCAGGTCGAAGGCGTGCCCGACGAAGCGGCGCTGGACCGGCTGCGGGCCGGCATCGAACTGTCCGATTTCACCGCCCGGCCGGCCAAGGTGCGGCGGATCGACGAACCGCCCGGCCTCTGGCAGCGCGAGCCGCCGATCCGCTACCGGGCGGCGATTCCGACCGCCTGGCTGGAAATCCGGATTGCGGAAGGCAAGAACCGCCAGGTCAGGCGCATGACGGCCGCCATCGGGTATCCTACGCTGCGCCTGATCCGCGCCGCCATCGGTGCCGTGACGCTGGACGGGCTGGAACTCGGGCAATGGCGCCGGATCGACGGCAGCTACAAGGATTTGCAAGGAAAATTCGAATGAACAAGACTGTAATCGCCCTTTTGGCCGGGCTGGCCGCGAGCGCCGCCACCTGGGCGCAGAATGCGATGCCGATGATGGAACTGACCGCGGGGTTCCACCGCATCGAGGCCGAAGTGGCATCGACCGACCAGAACCGCCAGCTCGGCTTGATGAACCGCAAGGCCATGCCGCCGCAACATGGCATGCTCTTCGTGTTCGATCATGAGAACACCCACTGCATGTGGATGCGCAACACGCTGCTGCCGCTGTCGGTCGCCTTCATGGACGCCACCGGAACGATCATCAATATCGAAGACATGCAGCCGCAGACCGAAGACAACCACTGCGCCCGCCGACCGGCCCGCTTCGCGCTGGAAATGAACCTCGGCTGGTTCGCCCAGCGCGGCATCAAGCCGGGCATGAAACTGGGCGGCATGGACAAGGCGCCGCGTCCGCACTGATGAGGCGCAGCAAGTGGCAGTCCCGCCTGGCCGGCAATTGTCGTGACCCGCTACTCCGTTCCTGGCTGACCGAGCCCGATTCGCTGACGGCCCGCTGCCAGCGCGCCTGTACGAGCTTTCGCGTGCGCCTGCTGCGCTACGGCCGGGGGTGGGCGCTGGCCGACGAGTCGGCGGGCGGTGCGCCGGCGCGCAGCCTGGCCTGGGTGCGCGAAGTCGTTCTCGAATGCGACGGCCAGCCGGTCATCTTCGCCCATACCACGCTGGATGCCTCGGGCAACGGCCGCCTGACGCGCTGGATGGCTCGCCTCGGCTCGCGTTCGCTGGGCTCGCTCCTTTTTTCCTATCCGGGATTCCGGCGGGGGCGGATCGAATTTTTGCGGCTCGACCAGCGCCATCCGCTATTCCTGCGTGCCGCCGGTTTCTGCTCACCACCGCCGGTCCTGTGGGCCCGCCGCTCACGACACCGGCTTGGCAAGCAACAAGTAGTGGTTACCGAGGTGTTTCTGCCGGGAATAACTAAGTTTGGTTAAAAAGGCTAGCCCAAACGGCCTACCGCAACGTCAGTTTTTTGGGTTGACACAAATCAAATTTCTAATAAAAATGAAGGCAAGTGTGGTTGATCTGTCAAAACCACCAGGGAGGATGGGCGTAAGTCGCAAGGCGTGTCTGTTCTGATCCGTAAATGGCACACCCGACCGAAAGGCGGGGTCGCAAAGTCACCGGTCTACCGGGAGAAGCCATCGCTTCCCCCCACGACAGCGGGATTGCCGGAGATTCTCCATGGACGCATTTCGCCGTGTTATTCACCAAATTCTGTGGGTGGTCCTGCTTGCCGTTTCCGGCAATAGCGCAGCCGAACTGGCCAATCCCGTTCCGGACGGAACCCGCTGGGCCTGCTGGTATTCGCCGGCCCACCTGAGCGTTCAGTGCCTGCTGATCCGGGCGCCCGAGAGCGACCATCTGCAGCGCGCCGCTGAAGTCGCCAGCCGTATCGACCGCCGACTGCCGGCCCTGGTCAAGATGATCTGGGGTAGCCCCGAGAAGCTGGCCGGGGCACACATCAGCATCCCCCTGATGAATGTTCCTTTTGAAATGAATTTCGTCGGCGTGCTGGCCAAGTCGGTCATGTGCGGAGCACGCAACGACTGCTCGGTGCATTTCGACACCAACGCCGACGGCATGGCGCCGGTGCGTGCGGCGGCCCTGGAATCGGGCGCCAGCGAAACCGAGGTCATGGCCGAAATGAATGCCCAGGGGCTGAAGCTGGCGCAGGCGGAAGCCGAACAGCGCTACGTGGAACCGGCACCGGCCAAGAAGATGCGGCGCGGGGTGTTCAGCGGCTGATCCCCGCGACGGCGCCAATAGAGCGCTGCCCGTGGCGCGGGAAAACCGCCGATCCCGGAATCGGGAGCGCTCCCCATTTATCTTTCTCGAATCAAGTTTCTGGGTGAAACCGTTATTCCAGAAGAAAAACAGGTCAGTAGCCACCTCAATTAAGGGGCTTCCGTTCGCGCGAGGCTGGAGTGCTCCTGTATTGGCCATGAAATGGCGAAGCCACCTCATGTTGAGCGAATAGTCCCCGCCAGTAACGACTCGCCTGGCCCGCCAGACAGCCGGGCTACATCCAACGGTCCATCCGGCACAGGGCGGCCACGGTCGGTTTTTCACTTCGACGTAGGAGTCTCTCCCATCGCCTTCCGGTTACCCGACGGGGTCAATGAACCCTCGGGAGTAGGGGCCGGGCGGCTGGTGGGCGCTGTGCTGTGCGCAGAGGAGACAACATAATGTTTTCGAAGGTGGAGCAGGTTTCCGAGTTGGATCTCCAAAAGGGGCTCGCTAACCTGGTCAGGGATGGCGTTTATGCCCAGGCCGTCGGCGCGCTTACCGCCGGCGTCCTGCTGGTCGGCTACGGGCTGGCGCTGGGCGCCTCCAATTTCATCATCGGGCTGCTGGCCTCGGTGCCTTTCCTGGCTCAACTCGCCCAGATACCGGCCATCACACTGGTCGAGCGTCTGCGGGCGCGGCGGCCGATTGCGGTGATCGGCCTGGGCCTCAGCCGCTTCCTCCTGGTACCGATGGCCTTCCTGCCCTTCCTCGAATCGCGCGAGCTGGCCCAGTGGCTGCTGGTGATCGGTACGGCGCTCAGCGCCGCGCTGGGGGCTGCGGCGGGCTGCGGCTGGAATTCCTGGATACACGATCTCGTGCCGCAGCGCATCCTGGGCGAGTTCTTTTCCAGACGCTTGCTGTACGCCACCGCCTTTTCCATGGTGGCCGGCCTGGCGGGGGGAGGATTCGTCGAATGGTGGGGCGGCGCACATCCCGAATTGCCGGCTTATGCCTACACGGTGCTCTACCTGCTCGGGGCCGGTGTCGGCGCGCTGAGCACCTACTATCTGGCACTGGTGCCGGAACCCCGGATGGCGCCGCCGGAACGGGTAATCCATCTGGGCCGGATGCTCGCCGAGCCATTCCGGGATCAGCACTTCCGCCGCCTGATCTGGTTTCTCGGCTCCTGGCAATTCGCCATCAATCTGGCGGCGCCGTTCTGCACGGTGTATCTGGTTTCGCAACTGGGCTTCGACATGGGCTTCGTGACGCTGATGATGGTCACCAGCCAGCTGGCCAACGTGATGATATTGCGCAAGTGGGGCGAACTCAGCGATCGCTTCAGCAACAAGGCGGTGCTGCGCGTAGGCGCGCCGCTGTTCCTGCTGTGCATCGTCGCCTGGCCGCTGGTGTCGCTGCCCCAGAACCGGACCGCCATCGTGGTGCTGGTCACGCTGCTGCATGTCGCCATGGGCTTCACCATCGCCGGGGTCAACCTGGCGTCGGGGAACATCGGTCTGAAAATGGCGCCGCGCGGACGCGGAACCGCTTACCTGGCGGCCAACAGCATCGTCAACTCGCTCGCCGCCGGCATCGCCCCGATCATCGGCGGGCTGTTCGCCGACGACTTCGCGGCCCGGGAACTGTCCTTGGTCCTGCGCTGGGCCAGCGGACCGGAAGCGTCGGAATTCGTCACGCTCCGCCTGCGCCACTGGGACTTTTTTTTCGCCCTGGCCGGCCTGCTCGGGCTCTACGCGCTGCATCTGCTGAGCTTGGTCGAGGAAGAAGGGCGGGTGGATGATCGGGCGGTGGTGGCCGAGCTCGTCCTTGAAGCGCGCCGTACGGTTCAAACCCTGTCCTCGGTAGCGGGATTGCGGCAGTTGACCTCATTCCCTTTCGGAAAAATTCTCGAAGCCGCCCGGGCCAAACGAGCCGAACGGCGCATCCCTGCCCGGGAACCTTCGAAGTAAACGCTTGCTCCTAATGCGTGGGGGCCGCCGGCTTTGTATTCATACATTCCGATCTTTCTTCCACTAAAAATAAAGGTAGGCGTTTATGAACGTTCAAATGTCCCCGCCCGGCGAATGCGCCGGTATCTGCGATGCCATCATCTGTTTTTCGCACCTTCGCTGGAACTTCGTTTTCCAGCGTCCGCACCACTTGCTGACCCGCTTGGCCCGGTCGTTTCCCGTATTTTTCTTTGAAGAGCCCGTGCACCCTGCCGAGGGCGAGACGCCCCGGCTGGATATCAGTCAGCACGATGGCGTGACGGTGATCGTGCCGCGCCTTCCCGCCAGCATTTCGACGGGCGGCGCGGGCGATGCGCAAAGGGTGCTCCTCGATTGCTTTATCGCCGAACAGGGCATCCTTCGGCCGCTGCTCTGGTACTACACGCCGATGAGTCTGGGCTTTTCCGATCACCTTGGCGCCGTCGCAACGATCTACGACTGCATGGACGAACTCTCCTGCTTCATGGGGGCCTCGCCGATGCTGCCCCAGATGGAACAGCGGCTGCTCGCCCGGGCCGATGTGCTGTTCACCGGCGGCCACAGCCTCTATCAAGCCAAGCGCGGGCTGCATGCCAACGTCCATGCCGTTCCCAGCAGCGTCGATGTGGCCCATTTCCGGGCGGCCCGGGATATCGTGGAGGAGCCTGCCGATCAAGCCGCCATCCCGCACCCGAGGCTGGGCTTCTATGGCGTCATCGACGAACGGCTCGACATTGCTCTCCTAGGGGAACTGAGCCTGCTGCGTCCGGACTGGCAGATCGTACTGATCGGGCCGGTGGCGAAGATCGACCCGGCACGCCTGCCGAGGCAGCCCAACATCCATTACCTGGGGCCGAAAAGCTACGATGAGCTGCCCGGCTATGTCGCCGGTTGGGATGTGGCCATCATGCCCTTCGCCCTCAACGAGGCGACGCGCTACATCAGTCCGACCAAGACGCCGGAATTCCTCGCGGCGGGGCGCCCGGTGGTGTCCAGCGCCATCGTCGATGTGGTTGAGGACTACGGCAAACGGGGGCTGGTCGCCATTGCCGAAGGCGCCGCGGGCTTTGCTGAGGAGATCGGGAAAATCCTCGGGCGCGTGGAGCGCGAGGATTGGCTGGGCGAAGTCGATGCCGCATTGGCCGACCTGTCCTGGGATGTCACCTGTGAACGGATGATGGCGCAAATCGAAAAGGTGGCCCAGGCGCGGGAAGGGGCCATCGCGGTGCCCCCGCGGCCCCGGCGGTGGGCCCCCCTGCCACGGGGCTTCGATTACCTGATCGTCGGCGCCGGGTTCGCCGGCGCCGTTCTGGCCGAGCGGCTGGCGGTAGGGTCGGGCAAAAGGGTGCTGCTGATTGACCGCCGCCCCCACATCGGCGGCAACGCCTACGACGCCTATGACGATGCCGGCATTCTGGTGCACCGCTACGGCCCGCACATCTTCCAC
Organism: Azonexus sp.; assembly: GCA_035298985.1. GTDB lineage: Bacteria > Pseudomonadota > Gammaproteobacteria > Burkholderiales > Rhodocyclaceae > Azonexus. The sequence goes on from DATGXM010000234.1 coordinate 13,301, forward strand.
ACCAATTCCGAGCGCATCTTCAACTACCTGTCGCGCTTCACCGCGTGGCGGCCCTACGAGCACCGGGTGCTGGCCTATGTCGATGGGCACATGGTGCCGATCCCGATCAATCTGACCACCATCAACGAGCTGTATGGGCTTGATCTGACGCCGGAAGGCATGGAAGCCTTCCTCGCCGAGCGGTCGGAACCGCCGGAGACCATCCGTACCTCGCGCGACGTGGTGTTGGCCGCTGTCGGCTCGGACCTTTACCAGAAGTTTTTCGAAGGCTACACGCGCAAGCAGTGGGGCGTCGATCCGTCGATGCTCGACAAATCGGTGACGGCCCGTATTCCGACGCGCACCAATACCGATGACCGCTACTTCGGTGACCAATTCCAGGCGATGCCGCGCCATGGTTACACGCGGATGTTCGAAAACATGCTGGACCACCGCAACATCAAGGTGATGTTGAACACGGACTACCGGGAGGTGGTGGAGGAGATTCCCCACGACCGGATGATCTATACCGGGCCGATCGACGAATTCTTCAATTACCGCTTCGGCCCTTTGCCCTACCGTTCGCTGCAGTTCCGTCACGTCACGCTCGACCGGCCCAGTTTTCAACCCCGGGCGGTCATCAACTACCCGTCGCCGAAGGTGCCCTACACCCGCATCACCGAGTACAAACACCTGACCGGTCAGTGCCACGAAAAGACCAGCATCTCCTTCGAGTTTCCCTGTGCCGAAGGCGATCCGTACTACCCGATTCCCACTCCGGCAAACGCTGCCCTGTACAAGCGGTATCAGGTGTTGGCCAATACCGTACCGGGCGTCTGGTTCGTTGGCCGCCTGGCGACCTACCGTTATTACAACATGGACCAGGTGGTCGGCCAGGCCTTGGCGCTCTATCAGCAGTTGTCCAAGATGGACGGGCTCATCGAGTCGAGTGAGAATGATCCCTCGGAAAACCTTGCCGCCAATTGAGCTATGGGGTGGTGTGGAATGTACGGTCGCCTGCATCGGCGACCGCTACACCGACCTGCTCGGCGCTACCGGTCACCACGAACGCGCATCCGATCTCGATGCCTTCGCCGCATTGGGCATTATCGCCTTGCGCTACCCGGTGCTGTGGGAGCGGGTAGCCCCCGACAGCCCTGAGCGCTGCGACTGGTCGTGGACCGACGAACGCCTGGCCCGCCTGCGCGACCTGGGAATCCGGCCGATTCTCGGCCTCGTCCATCACGGCAACGGCCCGCGCTACAACCGGCTGGCCGGTCCTGACTTTGCCCAGGGGCTGGCCGATTTTGCCGTCCGGGTAGCCGAGCGCTACCCGTGGGTCGAGGATTACACGCCGGTCAACGAGCCGCTGACCACGGCGCGCTTCAGCGGGCTCTACGGGATCTGGTATCCCCACGGACGTGATTCGGAAACGTTTCTGCGCCTTCTGTTCAATGAACTCGACGCCACCCGACGCGCCATGGCCGCCATCCGCGCCGTCAATCCGGCGGCCCGCCTGATCCAGACCGACGACTTGGGGCGGACCTGGGCGACACCGCCGCTGCAATACCAGGCAGACTTCGAAAACGAGCGTCGCTGGCTGGGCTGGGATCTGCTGACCGGCCGGATCGGGCCCGAGCACCCGCTGCGCCCGTATCTTCTGGCCCATGGCATCGGTCCGCAGGAACTCGACAGCTGGCTGGCTTCGCCTTGCCCGCCGGACCTCGTCGGCATCAACCATTACCTGTCCAGCGAGCGCTTCCTCGACCATCGAGTCGAAAGTTACCCGGAGGAAAAGCGCGGCGGCAACGGCCACGACCGCTATGCCGATGTCGAAGCGGCGCGCGTGCTGGTCGACGGCTGTGCCGGGCCGGCGGAATTGTTGCGGGAGGCCTGGGCGCGCTATCGCATTCCGCTGGCGATTACCGAAACGCATAACGGCTGTACCCGTGACGAACAGATGCGCTGGTTTGCCGAAATATGGGACGCCGCCAGCCAGGTCCATGCCGAAGGTGTCGACATCCGCGCCGTGACCGCCTGGTCGCTGCTCGGCGCCACGGACTGGAACAGCATGCTGACCGAGCAGAGCGGCTTTTACGAGCCCGGCGTATTCGATATCCGTGCGCCGCGGCCGCGGCCGACGGCCATGGTGCAATTGCTCAAGGATCTGGCCGGCAAGGGCCGTTCGGACCATCCTGTTCTCGATGTGCCGGGCTGGTGGCATCGCAACGACCGGCTGCACTATCCGCCGTTGCGCGGCCGCCCGCACTGGCACGCGACGCCGGCCACCGGCCACACGGGGCAACCGCACGGGCAGCAGCGCTCGCTGCTGATCGTCGGCGTCCGTGGCACGCTCGGCCTGGCCCTGGCGCGAGCCTGCGTCGCTCGTGGCCTGCCTCACCATTTGCTGGGACGTGAACGTTTCGATATTGCCGACGCGGCCATGGTCATCCAGGTACTCCGCCAGTTACGGCCGTGGGCGGTGGTCAATGCGGCCGGCTGCGTAGACATCGACCTCGCCGAGCGCGACCCGAACCGCTGCTGGCGGGAGAACTGCGCCGGGGCGGAAACCCTGGCGCAAGCCTGCGCTGAGCTGGAAATTCCCCTAGTGACATTTTCCAGCGACCTCGTTTTCGATGGCGGCAAGCCCGGTCCCTATTTCGAACCCGACCCCGTCGGGCCGCTCAATGCCTACGGCAGCAGCAAGGCAGCGGCCGAACAGCGGGTGCTGAGCCGGCATTCCGGCAGCTTGGTGATCCGCACCAGCGCCTTTTTCGGCCCGTGGGACCGCTACAACTTCGCGAGCCAGGTTCTCGCCCGGCTGAAGGCCGGCAACGAGGTGTATGCCGTCGATGGCGTGGCTGTATCGCCGACCTACATTCCCGATCTGGTCGATCATGCCCTCGACTTGCTGATCGACGGCGAAACCGGCGTCTGGCATCTGGCCAGCCGGGGCGGCATCAGCTGGTATGACTTCGCCCAGGCCGTTGCCGACGCCTGGCGCCTGGACAGCAAGCTGATCTATCCGGCAACGCCCGCAGAGGTCGGCTGGGTGGCCCGGCGACCGGCCAATAGCGTACTGGCCAGCGGCCGGGGCGACATTATGCCGAGCTTTGAGGGCGCCTTCGGCCGCTTTGTCGATGCCGTGCGCAGGCAGGGCGACCCGCCGGCGCTACCCATGGGGCTGGTGGGCCTGATGACCGTACCTGTCGCAGAGCACTCGAAGCGGTAGCCGTTGGCCGAGCCGTGCGAAGCGCCGAATCGGGCATTTGATGGATGTCCCTTCGGGCCCTGGGAGGCTTGCAGGGTTGGCGCCGCCAATTGTTCAGAGATCCTCTAGACTCAGGACGCCGAAACCTTCGCTATTCCCGCCCACTCCGTCGTATACCGGGGCGACAGATTTTCCCGTCGCATCTGCCAGGTCTTGGCTACACCTTCCGAAGCCAGTTTGAGCGAACCTCGCCCGTAACGCCCATTAATTGCATCCATCGTCGCCATCAACCGCTCGTTTCGACTGTTCGCAACCCCGGCAGGTACAAACAACGAAAACTGTTGATTCGCTCTCGGCACAATCTCCAGCAAGCTAATTCCCGCCTTGTGATAGCCGTAACCCGGCCGATATATTCGCCGCAGCGCCCGTATCGCCCAATTCGCCAGTACGCGTGTATCGGCAGTCGCCTCCGGCAGCGGAACAGTCATGGCCCGCTGATACTGAGGCATTTCCGGCTTGAAGATATTGGTGCGGACATATACCTG
>DATGXM010000235.1:0-1757 GCA_035298985.1 Azonexus sp.
CCGGCGCAGGGCGATGCGTTCCGCGGGGGGGCTGTCCGGAGCCTGGGCCAGCTTGCGGCTGGCCAGAACGACCAGCTTGCCGTGCCGCAGCGCAACCGCCACGGCATCGGCCAGCCTGGCCTGCGCCGGAGCGGGCAGCAGGCGGACGTCGTCCACGATCACCAGTTCGGGGAGGTGGTCCGGGCGTGCCCGCAGCCGCGCGTCGATGTCCTCGACGGTGCGGTATTCGTGTGCGACGGTGTCGTAGCAATGTCCTCCCAGCGCCGCCGGCAGGCAGCGATAGAACGAGGCCCGGCCGGACCGGCCCAGGCAGAGGCGGTGGATCTCTTCGCACAGGCGCGACTTGCCCATGCCCATCTCGCCCTCGATATGGAACAGCATGCCGCGACCTTCGGCGGATTCGCCCAGGGCGGCGAACAGTTTCGCCGCCTCGGCGGTGCGGCCGGTCAGGTCGTATCCGGGACGGGCACCGCTCCAGCGCATTCCGGCGAGGCCGGAGAACGCCAGCGTCGCGGCGTCCTCCGGCATCCCCTCGATGCCGAAGAGGCTGGTCAGGTCGCAGGCGGAGCGGTCGATCGCGAAAGAGCCGTGCGCCACCGTTTCCAGCATCTCGCGCGCGGACGAGAGCGTCGCGCTGGCCAGCGCCTCGCCGGTCCAGCCGCCGAAGCGGTGCATGCTGGCGAACGCATGCCCGGCGGTCAGGCAGCCGCGCAATCCCGACGCCGCGGCGGCATCGGCAGCGAGCAGGTCGTTGTATGCAGCCAGGGCGGTTTGCAGCGCGATGGCGACGACATACTCGTTGGCCCGCTGGATGCCGAAGATGACGTCCCCGGCATTGCCGGGGCGGGCCAGGAAGATGGCTTCGTTGGTCGCCGCGGTGGCGGCGAGGCTGCCGAGCATCAGGCGCACGGACTGCGGGGCGGCGTCCTGCGGCAGGGACAGGCTGAGCACCACGCAAGGCCGGCTGTCCAGCAGGACGGCCGATCTCAGCGATGCCGCCGGTGCCGTTTCCCGCTCCTGCCGCAGGTCGATCGCCAGCGATGCCGCCATGGCGCGGTTCTTGACGTTGAGCTTCTTGAACAGCGCCACCAGATGCTGCTTGACCGTGCCCAGTCCGATGCCGAGCTCCTCGGACAGCTCCTTGTTCGGCTTGCCCTCCTGCAGCAGCCTCAGGATCTGGAGCTGGCGGGGAGTCAGCCCGGAAATAAGTTTCTGGCGGTCTTGTTCGCTCATTGCTGTCCTGCCTTTTCCCGCCGGTTGGCGAAACTGCGGCCCGTGGACCACGACATGTCGAGCTCATCGGCCGGCGCAAAGCCCTGCGACGACAGCACGCTGCAGGCCTGTCCCGCGGCATGCAGCATGCCGCAGAATTCCACGGCCATGGCTCTCTCCGGGAACCGGGCGATGAACAGCCGGTAGCGCGCAAGCTCTTCCTTGCCGCCTGCGTCCGCGTCGTCCTGTCTCCGGGTGAGCAGCGTGCGGATCTTCATGTGCGCGGGGAAACGTTCGTGCAGGTCGCGCCAGGCGGTGGCGATCGCGCGCTGGTCGTGCACCGGCGGCAGCTCGACCAGCCAGAATTCAGCGGCGCTCCCGTTGCCGGACCCGGCAGTTTCGCCCGCGGGAGGCGCGGCTTCCGGGGCGTCGGCCTTGGGTTCCGGCGGCGCGGCGTTTTCGCCGCCGGCCTGCAAGGCCAGCTTCGAGATCAGCGGCGCTATCGCTTTCGCGCTGTCGAGCGTGCGGCCGGCATTGTAGGGATC
>DATGXM010000236.1:0-2743 GCA_035298985.1 Azonexus sp.
CGACTGGCTGGCCGGTGTGCGTACGGCGGATACGCTGGCCGACGCCCTGGCGTTGCAGCCCGGCTTGGCGGCCGGTGGCCAGATCGTGACGCGGAGCGGCGACCTGCTGACCCGCGGCAGCGTGACCTTCTTCGCGCCCGACCAGGGCGAGCACGGCCTGCTCGAGCGCCAGCGCGAAATCGAGACGCTGGCCGAAGGCATCGCCCAGGCCGAGGAGCAGGCCGAAACCCTGCGCGAACAACTGGCGATGTTCGACGAACAGTTCGACGACAAGCAGGAAGAAATGGGCGAGATCCGGCAATACGTGACGGATCGCCAGCAGCGTGTGCATGCTGCCCAAATGGAAGTGCTGAAGATGACGCAGGCCATCGAGCGCTACCGGGAGCAGAAGGAGCGTATCGCCGAGCAACTCGCCGAGCTGGCCGAGGAAGAAGAGGGCGAGCGCGAGCGCGAAATGGCGGCCGACGAGCGCATCGAGGAAATCCGCGATGGCTTGTCGCGTATCCGCGTGCTGGTGTCCGGTGCCCAGTCGCGGCTCGACGAGTGCGAACGCGCCGTGCGCGCCGAGCGCGAGCGCAATGCCGACCTCGACCGGGCCCTGCGCGAGGCGCAGTTCTCGTTGCGCGAGGCCGACGGCAAGTTGCAGGACGTTTTCGCGCAACAGGCCATGGCCCAGCGCGAACTGACCCGGATCGAGAAGGATCGCGCCCTGTGCGCCGAGCAGGTCGAGGCAGCGCCGCCGGACGTCATGGAAGGCCAGCTGCAGACGGCGCTGGAAGCCAGGCAGGCGGCCGAAAAGCTGCTTGCCGAAAAGCGCGACGCACTGGAAAACGCGACCAGCGCCCTGCGTGCCCTGGAAGAGCAGCGCCTGAAAATCGAGCAGGGCCTGGAGCCGCTGCGGGCGCGGATCGGCGATCTCAAGCTGAAGGAGCAGGCGGCAGCGCTCAACACCGAGCAATTCGCCCTGCAACTACTCGAAGCCGGCGCCAACGAGGAGGCCTTGCAGGCCGAACTGGGCAGTGCTCGCCCGCCGGCGCTGCAGGGCGAAATCACCCGCCTGTCCAATGCCATCGCCGAACTGGGGGCGGTCAACATGGCCGCCTTGCAGGAACTGGAGACGGCTACCGAGCGCAAGGGCTACCTCGACATGCAGGCGGCCGACCTCAACGAGGCGATGGAAACGCTGGAAAACGCCATCCGCCGCATCGACCGCGAAACCCGCGACCTGCTGCAAAGCACCTTTGATACGGTCAACGGCCATTTCGGCCAGCTGTTCCCGGAATTGTTCGGCGGCGGCCGGGCCGAACTGGTGATGACCGGCGAGGAAATCCTCGATGCCGGCGTGCAGGTCATCGCCCAGCCGCCGGGCAAGAAGAATTCGACCATCCACCTGCTGTCCGGCGGTGAAAAGGCGCTGACCGCCATTGCACTGGTCTTCTCGATGTTCCAGCTCAATCCGGCGCCCTTCTGCCTGCTCGACGAGGTCGATGCACCGCTCGACGACACCAATACCGAGCGTTTCTGCGGCATGGTCAAGAAAATGTCAGGTGCAACACAATTCCTGTTCATTTCCCATAATAAAATCGCGATGGAAATGGCCGAGCAGCTGGTCGGCGTCACCATGCAGGAATCCGGCGTTTCGCGCGTGGTGGAAGTGGATATCGAAGAAGCCTTGAAGATGAGGGATGCAGCTTAGTGCTCAGCTTCGCAATTAACGAAACATGAAAGCTTGTCTTTGCGTCCCTGGCGTTGTTGCGCATCCTCGCGATAGCGTCGGCTATCGCTGCGGTTCGCGCCTGGCCAGGAACACAAATCCCACACTTTCATTGGTTCCGCCAATTACGAAGCAGACACCAGGGCGCTCCCCGGGAAGAGATTGAGATGACCGAATTGCAGATGGGTTTGATCGGGCTGGGCGCGGCGGCGGTGGTCGGCGTGTTCGGTTACAACAAGTGGCAGGAAATTCGTCAGCGCAAGATTGCCGAGGCGGTCATGAAGCCGCAGCATGAAGACGTGCTGCTCGCCAAGGAGGCCAAGGCCGCTCCGGTAGCTGCTGCGGTGCCGACCGAGCGTAGCGAGCCGGAAATCCGGTTTGAAGCGCCCAAGACGGTAGAGCGTATGGAACCGGTGTTTTCCGATCCGACGCCGACTGAAACCGGCGAAGATATGCCGATGGCGCAGGCCGATGCGGCGGTCGTTCCAGAGCCGGTTTCGGTCGTCGCGGCAGCCATCAAGGCGCCCGCCGAGCCTCTTGCACCGGCGCCGGCAGCCAGCCCCGAGCCGATGCCTGAAATCGAAGCAGGAGAGGTTCCCGCCGAATTGCTCGACCCGCGCCTCGAATACATCGTGGCCATGGAACTGGTCGAGCCGGTTTCGTCGATCCAGATCCTGCATTCCCAGCGTTCTGCCCTGCATCGCCTGAACAAGCCGGTGCTGTGGGTCGGCTACAACGAGAAAGCCCGCGAGTGGCAGCGCCTGTCGCCGGATGTCGATCTCGACGTGCGTCGCCTGCGGGTCGGCCTGCAGCTGGTCAATCGCCTCGGTCCGGTTTCCGAAGGCGACCTGGTCATCTTCGCCAATGCCATGCAGGCACTGGCCGATGAACTGATGGCGGTGGCCGACATGCCGCCGTCGCGGGTGCTCGATCAGGCGGCCGAAATCGACCGCTTCTGCGCGGCGGTGGATCTGGAAATCGGGTTGAACCTGGTCAGCCGCAGCTCGGCTTTCCCGGGAACCAAGATCC
>DATGXM010000237.1:0-3152 GCA_035298985.1 Azonexus sp.
TCGGCGCAGGCGGCGATGTCGGCCGGGTGCATGCGGCTCCACACCATCAGGCGCGGCGCCAGCTTGAGATCGGCCACGGCGCGGATCGATTCGCGCTCCTCGCCGCCCATGGCCGGGATGCCGACTTCCAGTTCGGGCACCCCGATGGCGGCCAGCTGGCGGGCGATGTCCAGTTTCTCCGCCAACGAAAACGCCACGCCCGCCGACTGTTCGCCGTCGCGCAGGGTCGTATCGTTGATGGTGATGAAGGACTGGGTCATGGCAATCTCCTTGCTGCTTCCGTAGCAAGGGTGGTGCCAGAGTTCAAGCTATTGAATTATTGGTTGTTTTTGTTGGTGTGCTTGGCGGTTGTCGGGGGCGTGTAGCGAATGCGACAAGCCCCGCGCTAACCGTCATTCCCGCGTAGGCGGGAATCCAGTGGCGTGCATTTCTGGGTTCCCGCCTACGCGGGAACGACAAAATAAATCACCTTAGCTAACGCCACTACCCGGCTTCGGCAGCGCCACCGAAAACACCGTCCCCACCCCATCCGAACTGACCGAAATCCGCCCCTGATGGGCGAGAACGATGGAGCGGGTGATGGCCAGGCCGAGGCCGGTGCCTTCGCTCGACTGGTCCAGCTTGCCGAAGCGGTCGAAAATCCGCTCCATGGCATCCGGAGCAATCGGCCGGCCGGTGTTGGCCACCGCCACCACGGCCATGCCATCTTCGTCGCGCAGGCTGACGGTCACCGAACCGCCGGCGGGGGTATGGTGGATGGCGTTGACCAGCAGGTTGCCGATGGCGCGCTCCAGCATCAGCCGGTCGCCTTCGACGGCGAGCGGGATGCCGCTCAGATGGACGGCGATGTTTTCGGCGAGCAGGCCGTAGTATTCGAGTAGCCGTTCGCACAGGGCGTGCAGGTCGAGGGGCTCGCGGTGCGGCATGATCAGCCCGTGATCGGCCTTGGCCAGGAACAGCATGTCGGCGATGATCCGCGTCAGGCGGTCGTATTCCTCGAGATTGGAGGCGAGCAGTTCGCGGTACTCGTCGGCGCTGCGCAGGCGGTTCAGCGACACCTCGGTCTGCATGCGCAGGCTATGGATGGGCGTGCGCAATTCGTGCGCCAGATCGGCCGAGAAGTCGGACAGCCGGGAGAACGATTCTTCCAGGCGGCCCAGCATGTCGTTGAAGGCGGCGACCAGTTCGGCCAGTTCCGGCGGCACGTCATGGAGCGGCATGCGCTCGGCCAGACGACCGGCGGAAATGCGGCCGGCGGCGTGGGCGATAGCGCGCACCGGGCGCATGCTGTGGCGAACGATCAGCATGCCGACGACCACGGTCAGCACGGCGGCGGCAAGCACGGCCAGCCAGAAGTCGCGTTGCAGCTGGTCGAGGAAGTCGGTGTGGTGGTGGATGTTGCGGGCGACAACGACACGCACCGTCTCGTTCCAGCCGGTCTGCTCGCTGCCGGCGACGGCGCGGTAATCCATGCCGTCCTCGCGCAGCCGGGTGGGCTGGTCGCCGATGCCGGCTGAGGCCGCGGCCAGCGAGTCGGCCAGGCCGTCTTCCGGCCAGCGGAAAATGGCCCCCTGGGGACCGTCCACCGCGACGATGATGCCGTGTTCGCCGACCAGGGCGTCGCTCAGGCGGCTGGCGAAGGCGGCCGGCGATTCGGACTGGCTGCCGATGTGGCCGGCGAGGGCCAGCTTGCCGAGCAGTTCGTGGGCGTCGAGCTCGGCCATGTGGTTGTCGGTCGACCGGCTCAGGTAGATGCCTAGCGTGGCGAAGACCAGGATGGCCAGCACGGCGAAGGCCAGCGCCAGGCGCAGGGTGATCGAATGCCGCCAGTTGCTCACCGTTAGCGCCACGGTCAGCGGATTTCCATCACGTAGCCCATGCCGCGCAGGGTGTGGATCAGCTTGGGCGAGAAATCGTCGTCCACCTTGGCGCGCAGGCGGCGGATGGCAACCTCGACGACATTGGTGTCCGAGTCGAAATTCATGTCCCACACCTGCGAGGCGATAAAGCTGCGGGCCAGCACCTCGCCCTGGCGGCGCAGGAAAAGTTCGAGCAGGGCGAATTCCTTGGCGGTCAGGTCGATGCGCTGGCCGGCGCGGGTAGCGCGGCGTTTCAGCACATCCAGTTCGAGGTCGGCGAGGCTCAGGCTATCCGCTTCCTTGGTCCGGCCGCGGCGGAGCAGGGTGCGCACGCGGGCAAGCAGTTCCGAGAAGGCGAAAGGCTTGACCAGGTAATCGTCGGCGCCCAGTTCCAGCCCCTTGACCCGGTCTTCCACCTGGTCGCGGGCGGTCAGGAAAAGCACCGGCAGATCGCGGCCGGCGGCGCGCAGGGTTTTTAGCACCTGCCAGCCGTCGAGGCCGGGCAGATTGACGTCGAGGATCAGCAGGTCATAGTCGCCGGCCAGCCCCTCGTGCAGGCCGTCCAGCCCGTTGCGCACCAGATCGGCCGGAAACCCTGCCTCGCCCAGCCCCTGCTTGAGGTAGTCACCGGTCTTGGTTTCGTCTTCGACGATGAGAATCTTCATGCCGGCATTTTGCCCGAGATGTCCATGGCTTGTGTGGCGAAGCGGGCGAACACTGGTATTCAGCTGCCGGATGGCGGAATTCGATTGCGGACATAGCGACTGCTATGCAACTGCCGTTCAGGCAAACAGGTTTTCATCGAAATATGCATTGCTGTCCCTGTCTGGCCGGTCAGGGACGGCAGTTTGTCGCCAGCCAGGCCTCGATTTCCTGGGCCGGCAATGGCCGCGAAAAGAAGTAGCCCTGGGCGCTGTCGCAGCCGAGGGCGCGAAGCAGGTCGGCCTGCCGCCCAGTTTCGATACCTTCGGCCACCACCTGCAGTTTCAGGGCCTGGCCCAGCGCCAGAATGGTCTTGACGATCTGGGCATCCTCCTCGTTGCGATCCGCATCCCTCACGAAGGAGCGGTCGATCTTCAGGATATCGATGGGCAGGCGCCGCAGGTAGGCCAGGCTGGAATAGCCGGTGCCGAAATCGTCCACCGCGATGCTGACGCCAAGTTGCCGCAGGCGGGCGAAGATGCCGCTGACGTTCTGTGGATTGGCCATCACCGCGCTTTCGGTCAATTCGATTTCCAGGTCGGTCGGCGCAAAGCCGTACTTGGCGACCAGTTTGCCGATGCGCTCGACCAG
>DATGXM010000238.1:0-7267 GCA_035298985.1 Azonexus sp.
TGGCCCGCGGCCAGTGGCGCCTGGTCATCACCGAACTGCCGCCCGGCGTTTCCACCGCCACGGTAATGTCGGAAATCGAAGCCTGCTCCAACCCGGTGGCCAAGGAAAAGGCCGGCAAGAAGGTATTCACGCCGGAACAGCTCAACCTGAAGGCTGCCTTCCTGTCGGCCATTTCGGAATCCGGCGTGCGCGACGAATCAGGCAAGGAGCACGACGTCCGCCTGGTCATCGAGCCGGCCTCGTCGCGCCAGGGCCAGGACGACCTGGTCCGCCTGCTGCTCGCCCATACCAGCCTGGAAACCAACGCCTCGATCAACCTGACCGTGCTCGGCGTCGCCGGTGCGCCGCGCCAGGCCTCGCTGTACTCGATCATCGCCGAGTGGTGCCGCTTCCGGCTGACCACCGTCGAGCGCCGCACCCGGCACCGCCTGAGCGCCGCCGAAAAGCGCATCCACATCCTCGAAGGCCGGCAGGCCATCCTGCTCGACATCGACCGCGTCATCAAGGTCATCCGCGAGTCGGACGACCCCAAGGCCGACCTGATCGCCCACTTCAAGCTGTCCGACATCCAGGCTGAAGACATCCTGGAAATCCGCCTGCGCCAGTTGGCCCGCCTGGAAGGCATCAAGATCGGCGAGGAACTGGCCAAACTGCGCGACGAAGCGGCCGGGCTGAACAAGCTGCTCGACTCCGAAGAAGCCCTGCGCGCCTGCGTCGCCACTGAAATCGAAGCCGACGCCAAGAAATACGGCGACGACCGTCGCACACTGATCGAGGCCGACGCCAAGGTCACCCTGTCCGACACCAAGAGCCTGTCCATCCCCGACGAGCCGACCACGCTGATTGTCTCGAAACACGGCTGGCTGCGCTCGCGCTCGGGCCACAACATCGATCCGACCCAGCTCACCTTCCGCTCCGGCGACAGCCTGCTGGCCTGCATTCCGTGCCGCACCGTTGATGCGCTGATTATCCTCGACCACCTCGGCCGCGCCTACTCCATCCCCGCTGCCGACATCCCCGGCGGCAAGGGCGACGGTGTGCCGGCCACTTCGCTGGTCGAGTTCCAGGACGGCGGCAAGCTGTGCCTGGCGCACGCGGTCGCCAACGACAAGCTTTACCTGGTGGCCGGTAATGGCGGTTACGGGTTCCGCGCCAAGGGTGACGATTTCCTGTCGCGCGGCAAGGCCGGCAAGGGCTTCCTGACCCTCGGCGACGGCGAAGCACCGGCCATCTTCCAGCCGGCTCCGGCCGCCGGCGACATCGCCTGCTTCACCCGCGACGGTCGGGCCCTGGTCTTCGCCATCGACGAAATCCGCCAGCTGCCCAAGGGCCGCGGCCTCAAGCTGATCGACGCCGATCCCGGCAAGACGGCGCTGGAGGAAATCCTTCCGGTCGTCGACGGCGTCGCCGGCAAGCTTAAGGGCGAGCGCCTGGAAACCTGTCGCGGCAACCGCGGCGGCAAGGGCAAGCCGGTCCGACTGCCGCGCAAGTAAAAACAGGGAAAAATCCCTGTAAACCGTCATTCCCGCGTAGGCGGGAATCCAGAACGTAGAAATCTCTGGGTTCCCGCCTACGCGGGAACGACAAATTCAAAGGTTTTGCTTCTAACTTGAGTGGCATTTAAGCAAGCGCCCCGGTTTAGCGAAATCCGGGCAAAGAAAAAGCCCTCGGCATGAGCCAAGGGCTTTTTTGCTAGCCGCAGACTGGCTTCGGCGTTCAGTCCTGCTTCGCTACTTAGGCAGCCTTCTTGGCAGCCTTCGGAGCGGCAACGTTGGCGGCCTTCAGGGTGGCGCTGGTAGCAGCGGCAACGCTCGCTTCGGCCACTTCGGCAGCCTGCTTGGCAGCCTTGTTCAGGCCTTCGTAGGCTTCGTTGGCGGTCTTAATCGCCGACTTGACGGCAGCGACGGCGACTTCGGAACCGGCCGGAGCGGATTCCAGAGCCTTTTCGACTAGGCCGGAGACCTTGGCGTTGGTTTCGGCGACTTGGCTTTCGACTTCCTTGGCGATCTTGTCCTTGGTTTCTGACGCGATGGCAATCACGTTACGGGAATATTCCATGCCCTTTTCCAGGGACGGAGCAGCCAGTTCCTTCTGGATGGCGACGAAGGACGGGACGTCCTTGGCACCCAGCAGGGTGGTCAGGTTGGACATGGAGGCTTCGAAAGCCGAACGGGTAGCAGCCAGGTTCAGCAGGGCCAGACGCTCGACACCGTCAAAGGTGGTGTTGGCGTAGAACAGGGCGAAATTGAGGCCGGACTTGGCAAAATCTTCGGGTTTGGTGAACATGGTATTTCTCCTGGGGTTGGGGTGATTTATTTGCCGCCACGTCATGTTGCGATGCAGCATGACTTTATTCTATTCACCCGAAACCAGATGTCAACAACTTTTGTGCAGCGCACAAAAACGGTGTGTAGCGTTTGTGCAACCGCCCCTACGGCGTGGCGTTTGCGGGCACATCCAGGCCCAGTTCACCGAGGATGCGGGTCATCGCATCCGCTGCCCCGAGCGGCAGGTAGAAATCGACCATATCGCTCAACTGGGTGCGCGCCGGGTTGATTTCGACGGTGGGAATACCGCTGCTCGCGGCGAAAACAACCGGCTGGGTGATATAGGGGAAGATGCTCGAGGTGCCAATGCTGAACACCATATCGAAGCCTTCCTGGAAAGCGTCGATGAAACGGTCCAGTTCGTCTTCCGGCAGCGCCTCGCCAAAGAGCACCACTTTCGGCCGCAATACCCCGCCACAGGCCGGACAACGCGGCGGAATCTCGCGGCCGCTCATGTCGCCGACCACTTCTTCATGGGCGCAGACCGTGCAGGCCAGTTCCTGCAGATTGCCGTGAATCTCGACGATGTCCCTGCTGCCGGCCGCCCGGTGCAGTCCATCGACGTTCTGCGTAGACACCATCACCCGCTCGAGGTGGTCCTGCAGCACGGCAATGGCCCGGTGCGCGGCATTGGGCTGGGCACCCCGGCAGCCCTCCTCGATCTGGATCAGGTACTTCCAAGTGATGTCCGGGCGGGTGGCAAACACGTCGCCGGAGAGCGCTTCCTCGATGCGCAGGCCCTCGGCCGTGACCTCGCTATCGTACAGGCCGCCTACCCCGCGATAAGTGGGCAGGCCGGAATCGGCCGAAATGCCGGCGCCGGTGATGAACAGTACCCGTTTCGCCTGGGCGAGGTGGCGGGCAACGGCCGCGATGGCTGCTTCGGTGCCCGGATCGAGGCTCATGGCAGCGAAAATCCCGTTACTGGATCAGGAATTTGGTGAACAGCACTTCCGTGACGCCCGATTTCCGGTCGTCGTGGATGACATGATTGGTCAGTTCGATGATTTCCTCGATCAATTCCTTCTTGCCGGCCAGGGTGCGCAGATGCGCCTCTTCCTTGCCGGACATCAACAAAATGATCTCGTGCTGGATCTTCGGCCGATAGACGACCAGCTCATGCGCCGCTTCCGGCGAGCCGGTCTCGAAAATCAAGCCGAACTGGACGTAGGCCTTGTCGCCCAAGTTGAAGGTGAACACCATCGGCTCCGGTGCTCCGCCACCGCCGTGATCGTTGGCCGAGGCGCCCAATGGGAACAGGCAGGCAAGCAGGACGACGCCAAGCGCCAGGAAGGTCGTGCGAACGCGATGGATAAGAGACATGGAATGCTTCAATTGAACGTCAATAACATGGGTCGAAGAGGGGTTATACCGCCTCGACATGAAAATTGCTACCGGCATGCGCTTAAAGCCCCTGTGGCTCCAGCTTCAGCCAGACGGTGAAACTGGCACCCTTGCCCAGCGTGCTGTGGGCGGTGATCCGCCCGCCGTAACGCTCGACCAGCGCCTGGCTGACCCATAGCCCGAGGCCGTTGCCACCGGGTTTCTTGGCCGTGAAGAAAGGCTTGAACAGCTGCGCCAGATCGGCTTCGCTGATCCCCGGCCCGGAATCGGAAACGATCAGGCGGATGCCGAGCGGCATATCGGTCTCGTCCCAGTCCTCGACGCAGATCTTCAGCACCCCGCCGCCGGGCATGGCCTGGATGGCATTGACGAACAGGTTGATGATGACCTGCTGCAACTCGTTCTTGTTACAGACGATGCGCCGCGTCGAATCGACATGCTGTTCGATGGCGATATCGCCCTTGGTGAGCAGATGGCGCACCAGCAGCAGGCAGTCCTGGAGCAGCACCGCAGTGTCGACCGGTTCCAGGTAACCGACGTAATCCTGCGGCCGGGCGAATTGCAGCAGCTTGGCGACGATCAGCCGGATGCGCTGGACCTGCTCGTGGATCAGCTTGATTTCGTTGGCCACCGGTTCGGCGCGCGGACCGAGCACGTCGCGCAGCACGTCCAGATTGCCCTGGACGACGGCAATCGGATTGTTGATTTCGTGCGCCACGCCGGCCGTCAGCTGGCCGATGGCGGCCAGCTTTTCGTTCATGACCAGTTGCGATTGCGCCGCCTTGAGGTCGGCCACGGCCCGCTCCAGTTCGGCCGTTCGCTCGGCGACCTTGGCGTCGAGCGAGGCGCCCCAGCGCTTCAGCGACACGGCCTGCGCCTGCAACTGGTCGAGCAGACGGTCGAAGTGGGCGGCCATGGCCCCCAGTTCATCCTCGCTCTCGACATTGCCGACCCGGGCATCGAGGTCGCCCTGCTCGATGGCCGTCATCGTCGCGTGCATGCGTTCGATGGGCTTGAAGACACGCCGCGCTGACAGCACCGCGAAGGCGCCGGCGAGCAGCATGGCGAGCACGAAGAAGGCGGCCACCGCGGCAAAGGCCTGCCAGCGGGCGCGCAGGAAAGGCTCTTCGAGGAAACCGACGTAGAGCATGCCGATACGCTGCTGGCGGCCGTCGAGCAACGGTTCGTAGGCCGAAACGTACCAGTCGTTCACGACGAAGGCGCGGTCCAGCCAGGTCTTGCCCTGATCGAGCACCGTTTGATGCACGGCCGCCGACACCCGGGTGCCGATCGCCCGCGTGTCGCCGAACAACCGGACATTGGTCGCCACCCGCACGTCGCCGAGGAACAACGTCGCCGTCCCGGCGCTGCCGAAGGGCAAGGCGCCTTCCGGATAGACGATGGCGTTCAAGTTGTCGATGAAGTCGAGGTTTTTGTTGAGCAGCACCCCGCCCTCGAGCACGCCCATCAGGCGCCCGGCAGAATCGAAGACCGGCGCTGCCGAATGGATGACGATGCCGCCATCCTCGGTTTCGCGTCCATCAGGTTTGGCGTTGGGTGTAGCAACTATCGACGTCCTCGCCTGCGCCGCCAGTTCCGAACGGATCGCGGCAAGTTCCTCTGCCGAAAAAACCTCGGTTTCCGTACGTTCGCTGCCCGCCAGGGCCGCGGCGACAACCGGCCACTGCCCGCCGGCCCGACGAGCCGCGTTAAGGTCCATGAAGCGCAGGAAATCGAGCTTGCGCTCGATCGACAAGGCTGCCAGCAGGTTGCCGACATCGGGCGACGGCGGCCTACCATGACGGCCAACGGCGCGCAGCAGCTTGTCGGAAGTGGCCAGGCTGGCCACCGAACGCCCGACTCCCTCGGTCACCCGTTCGAAATAGCCGTGGGCGACGGCAAGGTCGCTGCGCACCTTGGTCGCCAGCAGACGGTCGAAGTAATTGCCGCCCCAATAGGCCAGGGCGGCCATGATCAGCGGCAGCACGACGCCGAGCGGGACCAGCGCCAGCAACAGCAGGCGCGTGCGGATCGACCGCCGCGCCGGCAGGATCACATCATTCCCCATGCCTGGCACTTGCGATCCATGGTCTTGCGGGAAATGCCCAGGCGGCGGCTGGCTTCCGACTTGTTGCCGTCGCAGGCGGCGAGTACCGCCAGGATGTGCCGCTTCTCGACGGCAACCAGCGTCTCGTCAACGCCGGCCGGCGCATGAACGACATCGCCAAGGTCCGGCTCCGGCCCGATGTCGAACCAGCCGAGAATCAGCGAACGCTCGACCAGATTGCGCAGTTCGCGCACGTTGCCCGGCCAGTCGTAGTCGGCCAGGCGGGCTAGCGTCCGCGCATCGAGCGCCAGCGCCGGCACGCCCAGGCTAGGCGCCAGCAGGCTGATGAAATGGCGGACCAGCGGGGCGATGTCCTCCGGCCGCTCGCGCAGCGGCGGCAGCGTCACCTCCAGCACCTGCAGCCGATAGTAGAGGTCCTGGCGGAAACGCTGGGCGGCGACCTCGGTCTTCAGGTCGCGGTTGGTGGCGGCGACGACGCGCACGTCCACGGCCACCTCCTGCTCCGAACCGACCGGCCGGATGCGCCGCTCTTCCAGCACGCGCAGCAGCTTGGCCTGGGCAGCCGGCGGCAGCTCGGAAATCTCGTCGAGGAACAGGGTGCCGCCGCGAGCGTAGTAGAACAGGCCTTCGCGGCTCTGCTGGGCGCCGGTGTAAGCCCCCTTGATATGGCCGAACAGTTCGGACTCGATCAGTTCGGCCGAAATGGCGGCGCAGTTGACCGGCACGAAAGGTCCGTCGGCGCGCTGGCTCATCCGGTGCAGGGCGCGGGCGGCGACCTCCTTGCCGGTTCCCGACTCGCCGCTGAGCAGCACCGTGGCCGGCGTCGGCGCAATGCGCTTGAGGCGGTCGCAGACCCTGAGCATCAACTCGGACTGACCGACCACGCCGTCGATATCGGCGGCATGGGTGCTGACTTCGCGGCGCAGCACGAAGTTTTCGCGAGCCAGTTGCGAGCGCTCGAAACAGCGCTGGATGGCGTTGAGGGCCAGGGCTAGCGAAAACGGCTTGAGCAGGAAATCGGCGGCGCCGGCACGCAGCGCGTCGATGGCGGTATCGAGGTCGGCGTAGGCGGTCATCAGCACCACGTCGCCCGCGTAGCCGTCGTTGCGCAATTCGTGCAGCCAGTCGATGCCCGAACAGCCGGGCAGTGCAATGTCGAGCACGATCAGGTCGTACCGGTTGCGCTGCAGCATCGGCCGCGCCGCCTCGACGCTGTCGGCGCAATCGACCAGCCCGCAGCGCGTGCTCAGGGCACGCTGCAGGAAACTGAGCATGCCCGGCTCGTCATCGACCACCAGTACCGAATATTGCGACCAGGGCGCTTCCTTCGCGCCGACCAGGCTTTCTTCCATGTCCCCGCCAAGCTTCTTTATCGTTTGATTTACCCGAATTTTCGCATGCCTTGCGCTGCGGCAGTTGCGTCACTTTGTCCGGCGCGGAGGGTCAAAATGTCGCACATCGACGGCATCGCCCAAGCTGGCGAACCGCGATCCGGCGCCGCCGATTTCCTGCTCAAGCCGTTTTCGCT